>DATAPM010000077.1:0-3592 GCA_036265225.1 Vulcanimicrobiaceae bacterium | reverse complement strand
AGCGGATACGGCGTGGGACACAACTCGGTCTATCACTCGATCGGCAGCCAGGCCGGTACGTGGACCAAAGCTCCCGACTTTCCCAACGGCGACAACGCGGGCGACTCGTTCTCAGTGCTCGAGCCCAGCGGCAACGTGCTGGTCTTTGGCGTGAGCGGTTCGATGTACGAGTGGAACGGCACGGCCTTCTCCCAGGTTGGCTCGTGGGCCGGCGCACCGATTCTGCTTCCGACGGGTCAGGTCATGATGTTCGGTTACTCCAACAGCGTGCTCTACACGCCTTCGGGCAGCCCGCAATCCGGTTGGGCACCGACCATCACCAACGTCAGCAGCAGCTTGACTCACGGACAGACCTATAAGATCACCGGTACGCAGTTCAACGGGCTCTCGCAAGCGGTAGCCTTCGGCGACGAGTACCAGAACGCGACGAACTATCCGCTAGTGCGCATCACCAATAAGGCCAGCGGACACGTCTTCTACGCGCGCACCCACGACCACAGTTCGATGGGCGTTGCGACCGGTTCGGCTTCGGTTTCGACCATGTTCGACGTTCCGTCCAGCATTGAAACCGGTGCCAGCAGTTTGGTTGTGGTTGCCAACGGCATCGCATCGCAGTCGACGAAGGTAACGATCTACTAAAATAGAGGGGCCCGCGCCCTATGGAGAACCGGCGCGAGTTCTGCTCGCGCCGGTTCTTTTTGTTGCCGGTGAAGGAAACCGACGCTCTAAGCCGGCGGGGCCGGTCCGGTCGTAAGCGCCGTTGCATAAAAGTTGTTGTTCTGCCAGTAGCCGTGCGCGACGACGCGACGGCCGACCGCGACGCGACCGCTGTTCTGATCGCGCAACGCGATCGTGTCATCGACCACGACTTGACCGCTCGTCTGTTGCAACGTCACCAGATGGCCTTTAACGGAGACGATCGTGCCCTCGACGCGGGCGTGCTTATAGACGGTAGAGGTGCATTTTCCGTTCGGCACCCACGTGTCGTCCTGCCACACACCGCAATCGCTATCCACGTATGGCGGTGCGGCTTGGGCCGCCGCTCCTGCCGGGGGTTCCTGCGCGTTCGCAAGCGAGCCCAGCGCCGCCAGCGCTGCGACCGTCGTAACGAATGATAGGAGTGCTTTCATAAGGAGCCTTTTTCCCAAAATGGCGCGAGTTTTGCGCGTGCGGGCGCACGCTTGGGGGCTTTTCCTACCTATTTTTGCAGGTAGCGGCCGAACCAGTAACGGGCAAGGTGGGCGACTTCTTCGAGCGCTCCGCGCTCTTCGAAAAGATGGCCGGCGTCCGGCACTATAACGATTTCCCGGTTGCACGTCATCTGTGCCGATGCCCGGCGATTAAGCGCGAGCACTTTCGGGTCTGCTCCGCCGACGGTGAGTAACGTTGGAGCGCGCACCTTTTGCAGATGATCGCCGGCCAGATCGGGGCGGCCGCCGCGCGAAACCACGGCCGTTACTTCTTTGGGAATGCGAGCGGCCGCGACGAGTGCCGCGGCGGCACCGGTGCTGGCGCCGAAATAACCGATTGGATAGTCGCGCAACTCACGCTGCTCGCGCACCCAGGACGTTGCGGCAACCAAACGGCGCGCCAGAAGGGCGATGTCGAAGCGCGACTCGGCGGTCCTGCGATCGATTGCCTCTTCCTGCGGAGTAAGCAAATCGAGCCGCAGCGTCGCGATGTTGCTTCGATTGAGCGCGTCGGCGACGAAGTGATTGCGCGGGCTGAGCCGGCTGCTGCCGCTGCCGTGCGCGAAAAGAACGAATCCTTTTGGCTTTTCGGGTAACGCTAAAAACCCCAGTGCGACGACTCCGTCACCGGCATCGACCCGAACTTCGCGAAATGCGACGGGGTGAGAGCTCATACCGTTGTAACGCAATGATACTCGCCGAATGCGAAGGCATTAAGAAGTCTAAATGAAAAACGGAATTGCCGCGAGTTGAAGTAAGGTCGAGAAGACTGCCAACGCAATCGTCGAGCGGTCGAGTAAAATTCCGGCAACCGTGCTGCCGGCAAACCAAGCGACGCCGAAGATCAAATCGTAGAGACCAAAGATCGCCGCTTTACGTCGTTTCACAATTACGGTGGCGACCAAAGCCAGCAACAACGCATCTTCTACTGCAATGCCGACGCCCCACAGCGCCGCGCCGGCGGTAGCCCACGCGCCGCTTCCTAGAAATGCGAGTGGCGCTGCCAACGAAGCGATCGCAAGCGCCGCGACGATCACCGGCTTGCCGGCTCGATCGAAGAGCCATCCCAAAATCGGACTGGCGACGGCGCTGACACCCATAGCAACGGCGAACAATACGGAGATTGCCGCGACTCCGGCGATGTGATCGCGTTGAAAGCGAAACGCAATCAGCGCAAAGTCGACGAACCCTGCAGCCAACAGCGCACCTCCGATGGCGTACCGGCGAAACGCGGCCCAATCGCGAACGGGCGGAGCCGATTCGTCCTCGTGCGGCGGGACGACGTTGCGTCCGGCAACGGCGGCGATGCCCAGCGTCGCCAACGTAAGAATCGCCGGAATGACGAGCACGCCGAAACCGCTGCGATAACCGCCGTGGAGTACGGCATACGCCACGACAAGCGGTCCGATCGTGGCGCCGATTTGGTCGAGCATCTGATTGAAGCCGAAGACGCGGCCGCCTCCGCCCAACTCGCGCCCGGCTTCGGCCAGCATCGCCGACATAACCGGTTTGCGGATACCGCGTCCAAGTCGTTCGCCGATCATTAGTCCGGCCGCCAGCGGCCAGTTTCCCGCCAGCGCCAATGCCGGCACGCAGAGCATATTGATGGCGTAACCGATCCACACCGTTACCCAATAACGGCCGGTACGATCCGCGAACGCTCCGGAAATCGATCGGACGGCGTAGCCGATCAGCTCGCCGGCACCAGCTGCCGCACCGATCAACGCGCCGCTGGCACCGAGATGCCCCAAAAACGCTCCGACGATGCCGCGGCCGCCTTCGTAGGTGAGGTCGGCAAATAAATTGACGACGCCTACCACGACAACGAAGCGCAAAACGCGCTTCGTCGTGGGATTCATTCGAGCCAGGCGCGTTGACACTTAGAGCTGTAAATAGTGCTGCTGCACCCACGCCGCCCAATCGTTGCCGGGCGTACCGTCGTAGTTCGATATCAGGACGCCGCATGTGCCCCACGTGTCCCAAGTCCAGGCTTCGTAGCCGACGCCGTGCGCGTCGGCCCAGTTCATGAAGGCCGGGATGTAGTTCGGCTCGCAATCCGATCCATCGTACGTCTCGCCCGTCTCGCCGAAGATCAGCGGGACCTTCTTGGTGATGGGACGCATGCTCGAGTTAAAGCAGGTCACCGTATCGCAGAGATTCTTGCCGTAGACATGGGCTTCGGCGACCAGTTGATGCTTCGGGTCGTTCGGTCGCGATTCGAGCCACGTCGAGGCGTTATACTTGACGCCGTCAATCTTGCCGCACGCATTGGCGTAGTCAGTGCATGGAAGAACGATTACTCCCGCATAACCCGCCATTCGCATGCCTTTGACAGCCTCGCGCATCGCGGCCGTTTGATAGAACTGATTGTAGGGCCCGTAGGTCGCCTCGTCGTCGCAGCC
>DATAPM010000076.1:0-13813 GCA_036265225.1 Vulcanimicrobiaceae bacterium | reverse complement strand
GTTCGCTCACCAAAACGTCGGGTGGAATCAGCCCGCGATAGATATAGCGCACGATGCCTTTACGGTCGATGAAGATGCTCTCAGGCAGTCCGCCGACGTTGAACGTGGCGGCGAACTGACCGCCATCTACGGCCACGCCGGTTGCGATGTCGAAGCGCTGCACGAAGGCTTTGACGACGCTTTCGGGTTCTTGTTCGTCGACGAGCAGCGTGGCGATGTTCCCGCCGTACCGTTTAGTTTGCGCGAGGATGGACGGCAGCTCGCGCTGACACGGCGAACACCAGGTCGCAAAGACGTTGATGTAGGCCGGTTTTCCGTGAAAGTCTGCGGTTATCGACCGGCCGTCGAGCGTATCGATCGCAAAGGGCGGCGCTAAGTCGCCGACGGCAACGTTCCCCGCCCTGCCCCGCTCCGGCACGTTCGCCCCAGCCAGGGCGACGGTGACCAGAAGGAAGAGCACGAAACTCGCGCGCGACACGATTGGAATATACCCATCTATTCGTCCGTCGCGACCAATGCGTTATCAATTTTTGCCCCTGGGGAAACGACGTAATTGGCGCCGACCACCGTATCCCGAAGGTCGGCGCCGGCGCCGATCTGTGCGCCTTCCCAGAGAATGGCGCGCTCCAGCCGGGCGCCGGGCTCTACGGCGGCGCGCTCGCCGACGATAGCTGGCCCGACGATGGTCACGCCGTCGCCGACGCGCGCACCGGCACAGAGCCGAACCGGACCTTCGATGCGGACCTCGCTTCCGATCTTTGCCGACGGATCCACCCCGGTAGCGGGGGTCCCCGGGATGGTTATCACGCCGCGCAGCACGTCATAACTGGCGCGGCGGTATTCGCTTGGAGTTCCGATGTCGGCCCAATAAGCGCTTCGCGCTTCGAAACCATAGAACGGCTCGCCCGCTGTTTGGAGCGCGGGGAAAACCTGTTTTCCGAAGTCGTAGAACTCATTCGCCGGAATGCGGGCGAAGATTTCCGGAGAGAAAAAATAAACCCCGGTGTTAGCCAGGTTGCTGAGCTCGGTTCCCTTTGCCGGCTTCTCCTGAAAGCCAACGATCTTTCCGCGCTCGTCCAAGACGACGACGCCGTACTGCTCGACGTCTTCGCACTGAACCAAGCCGATGGTCGCGGTCGCTTGGCGGTCGCGATGAAACTCCAGGATGTCGTCGAGCCGCAGATCGGTCACCTCGTCGCAGCCGATGACGATAAAATCGTCGTCTCCGAAATACTCCTCGATCTTCTTCACGCCGCCGGCGCTGCCGAGCAGCTCGGGTTCGTACGAATAGTGCAGCCTTACGCCGAAGCGCGATCCGTCGCCAAGCGTAGCAACGATCGCGTCGGCAAGATAGTGCAGATTGATCGCGATCTCGTCGAATCCGTACGACTTCAAATATCGAATGAGATGCGCGGCGTTCGGTACGCCGGCAACCGGGACGAGCGGTTTCGGCACCGCTTTGGTCAACGGATAGAGGCGGGTCGAAAGACCGCCGGCTAAAATCATTGCCTTCACGAGTTCACCACGCTCTTGCGCGCTGGAAGAATCCCGAGCTCGTCGAGGGCGACGAGCCAGACGAAGCGCGGCAGCGCCATTTGCCGGCGCCAGCGCCGCGGTTCTTTGAGCAAACGATAGAGCCACTCCAAACCGAGCCGGCGCAACGATTGCGGCGCGCGGGCGACCCGCCCGGCGACGACATCGAACGAACCACCGACACCGATACCGGCGCCACAGCCCGTTTCGCCCAGGTGATCGGCGAGCCAGAACTCCTGGCGCGGCGAGCCGAGTCCGGCAAAGAGCAACCTCGCACCGCTTGCTGCAATCGCGGCGACAACTGCCGGCGTCTCGGCTTCGCTAAAATAGCCGTTGCGCGCGCCGGCTACGCGCAGGCCGGGGAATCGGCGCGACAAGGCGGCCGCGGCATCGGCGGCGACGCCCTCCGCGCCGCCGAGGAAGTAGATCGGGAGTCCTTGCGCCGCCGCTTCGCGGCAAAGACCTTCGATCAGTTCGACACCGGCGACGCGTTCGCGCAGCGGCGCGCCGCGTTTGCGGGCTACGGCCAGCAAGCCGACGGTGTCGCAAAGAGAAAGCGCACTGCCGTTCACGATGGCGCGAAATCGCTCGCTACTCTGGGCGTAGACGACCATCTCGGTACCGAGCGTTACGACCTGCGCGCCGGCGGCCGTGCGCGCGAGCTCGACGATGCGCCGCGCGGCTTCGCCGGCATCGATTGGATCGAGGCGGCAGCCGAGAATGTGGATTGCTTTCACCGCGCCTCAACGGGTCGCGACGCGTACGCCGCGAGCAGCGGCCGCAAGCGGTCCGCGACGGAAGCGGGAACCTCGTCGAGCGGCAGACGGCACGATCCGACCCGGAAGCCCAGCTGCGCCATCGCCCATTTGACCGGGATCGGACTGGTCGTTGCAAAGAGCGCGTCGATGAGCGGTAAGAGCGAGCCGGCGATCGCCGCGGCTTCGTCGACCCGTCCCTTGCGATACGCTTCGAGCATCGCGCGGTATTCCGGCGAACAGAGATGCGAGGCGACGCCGACGACGCCGTCGGCGCCCAACGATAGGCAGGGCAAGAAGAGATGATCGTCCCCGGCCCACACGCCGAATCCCGGCGCTCGGTCGCGGAGAATCATACCGATCTGCTTGAGGTCGCCGCTCGATTCTTTGACGCCGGTAACGTTACGATGGCGCCGCGCCAGATCCAGGAGCGTTTCGGGGAGCATGTTGGCGCCGGTGCGACCCGGGATATTATAGACGACGACCGGCAGACTCGTTGCCTCGGCAACGGCACCGAAATGAGCGAGCATTCCGCTCTGCGTCGGCTTGTTGTAGTAGGGTACGACCGCCAAAATAGCGTCGGCGCCGGCCGCTTGCGCAGCTTTGACGGCGCTGACCGATTCGCGCGTCGAGTTCGTCCCAGCGTTAGCCATCACGATTGCGTCGCCGCCAACGGCCTCTTTGATCGCGCGGTAGAGCGCGACGCGCTCGTCTCCGTCGAGCGTTTGACCCTCGCCGGTTGAACCCGCAACCACGAGACCGTCGTTCCCGCGCGCTATGAGCCATCGTGCCAACCGTTGAGCCTCGCTCAAATCGAGCTCGCCGTGCTGGTCGAACGGCGTTATCATTGCGGTGTAAATTGCGCCCAGAGCATGCGTCATACCGGTGGATCTCCTGCATCAAGTCCGAACTGCTCGTGCACCGCGCTCTCCGCCTGTGCGATCTCGTCGGCCGGCACCAGCACGGAGATGGTGACGTTGCTATCGGTACAGTGAATGATCTCTACGTTGACCCGCGAGAGCGCGTCGACGACTTGGTGCACCACGCCGGGCGCGGTGCGCATGCCGGTGCCGACGATCGAGAGCTTGGAGCAGCCCTCGCGTATGCGAACCGCCAAGTTCAGGTCACGCAGAAGATCGCGCAGCTCGGTGCCGCGGTCCCCCTCGACCACAAAAGCTACTCCCGCTTGATTGATCGTTACTTGGTCGATCGAGATTTGCGCGCCGGCGAGCCGGCGAAACATCTCCAGTTCCGTCTCCATGCGGCGGCTGGGCGACTCGATATCACCGCGAATAATGCGAATCCACGTCACTCGCCCCGACGCGGTAACACCGGTTACGGGCCGATGGTGATCGATGCCCGCGTCCACCAGCGTGCCTCGGTCGGTTTCCAAACCCTTTAGCGTATAGCTGGTTCCGGTGCGGTCGGCATAGTGCGCTGCTTTATGATGCATGACTTTCGCGCCGTGCGAGGCCAGCTCGGCCATCTCTTCGAGGGAAGCGCGCTCGATGGTGCGCGCACCTGCGATGCGCTTGGGGTCGGCCGTCATCGCGCCGCTCACGTCGGTATAGATATCGACCCGTTCGGCATCGAGTGCGTGTCCGATGGCGATCGCCGAGAGATCGGTTCCTCCGCGTCCCAGCGTGGTGACGGCACCCTCTTCGCTAATACCCTGAAAGCCGGCAACGACCGGGACCCCATCACGCTCGAGAACTTCGCGAATCGCCCGCGGCTCGACGCGCAGAATCTTTGCGTCGCCGTGGTTTGCATCGGTGATAATTCCGGTCTGTGCCCCGGCCAGTGCGATTGCCGCGACGCCCGCTTGCGAGAGCTCGTCGGCAAAGACGGCAGCGGCGATCTGTTCGCCCGAGGCGAGGAGCAGGTCGGCGTTCGCGCTGTTCGTCAGGGTCGTGCCACGCAGCGCGAGGAGCGTGTCGGTGGCGTAGGGTTCGGGTGGGCGCCCCATCGCCGAAACAACGGCAACGACGGCAAAACCGCCGTCGCGCGCGTCGCGAACGCGGCGATACGCCAGCTCGCGTCGCTCGCGCGTGGCGACCGAGGTTCCACCGAACTTCAAAACGGCGATTCGAGCCGTGGCGTTCATGCCGGCAAGTACCCGCGTTCGAGCAGGAGCTCCAAAATCTGAACGGCGTTCGTCGCCGCGCCTTTGCGCAGCTGGTCGCCGACGCACCAGAAGGCAAACTCGGTGCCGGGCGCACCGGCATCGCCCGCTGCACAAGAACGCAGGCGGGCGACGTGAACCTCGTCGGTTCCTTCGACCTCGCGCGGCGTCACGATGCCGTCGCGATGGAAGACAATCCCCGGCGACGTCTCGTAGACTGCCGCCAACTCTGCGACGGTGACGGGACGCTCCGTTCTCACGAATACGGCTTCGCTGTGAGCGGTTCGCACCGGAACGCGCACCGAGGTCACGGCGACGGCGAGATCCGGGAGATCGAGCATCTTGCGCGTTTCGGCGCGGACCTTAAGCTCCTCGGTGCTCCATCCATCGTCGTCGAACGAGCCGACTTGCGGAACGACGTTGCGTGCCAGCGGGCGCGCGAAGACCGAAGGCGGCGGTTCGGCGAGCCCTGCCGCGAGCGCCCGCTCGCCACCGAGCAGCTCCTCGATACCATCTCTGCCTGCGCCGCTTGCCGCTTGATAGGTTGCGACGTTCACCGCCAGCAAACCGGCAGCGTCGCGAATCGGGCGAAGCGCCGAGCACAACACGATGGCCGTACAGTTCGCAACGGGCAGCAACCGGTGTTCGGCGCGCAGCGCAGCGCCGTTAACGTCGGGGACGATGAGCGGCACGTCGCGCTCGAGCCGGAACGTCGAGCTGTTGTCGATGACGACCGAACCGTTCTCGACGAGCGCGCGCGCGTAGCGTTCGCTGGCGTCCTCCCCACCGGCAAAAAAAACGACGTCATAACCGCTCAGCGCCTCGCCCGATGCCGGCTGGACGTCGAGTGCGTTGCCGCGAAAGTGGACCGCGCCGTCGCGCTGCCGCGAGGCGAAGGTTCCGAGCGCGTCGACGGGCACGTTGCGCTCTTCGAGCAGACGCAGGATCGTCTCACCCACGGCACCGGTCGCGCCAACGACCGCGACCTTCACGGCAGCGGCTCCCAAACGCCTGATTCGTCCAGAATCGCATCGAGCCCGACGGTCAGACCGCGGCGGCGCCCGACCGCGCGCACCGCCGCAAGCATGCCGGCCACGAATGATTCGCGGCTCAAAGAATCGTGGCGGATGGAGAGCAGCTCGCCGGTTCCACCGAAGAGCACCTCTTGGTGTGCCACCAGTCCGGGTAAGCGTACGCTGTGAATCGCCGGAGAGCGCGCGCCGGTTCGCTCCATTCGCGTTGCCGTCTCGCGCGCGGTGCCCGAGGGCCGGTCTTTCTTGCCGGCGTGATGCATCTCGACGATCTCGGCGTCGGGAAAGAAGCGCGCCGCATCTTGTGCGAACCGCATCATGAGCACCGCTCCAACCGAGAAGTTGGGAACGAGCATCGCGCCGACGTTACGCTGTTGGGCCATCGCGTCTAAGGCTTTTCGCTGTTCGTCACTCCAACCGCTGGCGCCGACGACGATATGGCAGCCCGCCTCCACCGCACCAAGCGAGATCTCGTAGCTCGACGGCTGGGTCGTGAGGTCCAGCACGACGTCCGGTTTTGCGGCTAGGAACTCTTCGAGGCGATCGTAGATGTGTCGCCGCACGTCAGCGACGCGGGCGAGACCGCAATAATATTCACCGCTGCGTTCGAGCGCGTCGCATGCGACTGTGCCCATGCGACCCGTCGCCCCCGCGACCGCAACCCGCATTCTCTGAGCCATCTTTGCGCCTGCCGGACCGGCGTGCGGTTAGATTTTTTCGAGCGGCGCGTATTTGAGCATCAGCATCTTCTGCCCGACGTTGGGAAAGTCGATGGTGACCAAACCGTCGCCGCCGGCTCCGACGATGCTCTCGATGCGCCCTTCGCCCCACTTCGGGTGGCGAACCCGGTCGCCGTCTTTCAGCCCGAGGTGCACGCCGGCACCGGCCGATTCGTGGATCGCGACCTCGCGCCAGCGGCCGCCGGCCGGACGCGGCAGCGGAATGCTATCGCTCTCCAGGACTTCCAGCGCCGGAAGCTCTTCGATAAAGCGCGATTTCGGATAGGCGTAGGTATTGCCGAAGAGCGCGCGCCGCGCTGCATACGTCAGATAGAGCCGGTCGATCGCGCGAGTGATGCCGACGTAGGCAAGCCGTCGTTCCTCTTCGAGCTCTTCCGGCTCGGTAAGCGTACGGCTATGCGGAAAGACGCCCTCTTCCAATCCGGTCAGAAAAACGTTGGGAAACTCCAGGCCCTTGGCGCTGTGCAGCGTCATCAGCGTTACGTAGGACGCATCCTCTTCCAGCGCGTCGAGATCGCTGACCAGCGCGATGTTGGCTAAGAATCCGGCAAGTGACGGCTCTTCGTCGTTGGCCTCGTAATCGCGGGCCACGCCGATGAGCTCTTGCAGATTCTCGAGGCGCGCTCGCGCGTCGTGGGTATCCTCGCTCTGCAGCTCGCGAACGTATCCCGATTCCTCCATCACTGCCACGAGCAGATCGGCGACGCCGCCCGCTTCGGCGCGCCGGCGTAGGTTCGTGATGAGCTCGGCAAAACGCTCGAGCTCCTTGAGCTTCTTCGGAACCGCCGAGCGCAGTAAGTCGGCACTAAAGATCGCTTCACCAACGGAGACTCGGGCGGAGTTGGCCGCCTGAACGAGCGCCGCCAGCGTCTGCTGGCCGATGCCGCGCCGGGGCACGTTGACGATGCGCTTGAACGCCAGCGCGTCGGCGGCATTCATCACGTAGCGCAGGTAGGCGATGACGTCCTTGACTTCGGTGCGCGCGTAGAAGCCCACGCCGCCAACGATGCGGTACGGAATGCCTTCGGTAAGCAGCGCTTCTTCGAAGACGCGCGACTGAGCGTTGGTGCGGTAGAGGACGACGAAATCACGATAGGCCGACCCGTCCCGCACGGAGCTCTTGATCTTCTCGACGACATAACGCGCTTCGTCGCGCTCGGTTGCCGCCGGATAGAGCGTAATCGGTTCGCCCTGCCCGCGCGTCGTGAAGAGCGACTTGGGCGCGCGCGAGCGATTGTTGGCGACCAGCGTATTCGCCGCGTCGAGAATCGTCGACGTGCTCCGATAGTTCTCTTCCAGCGTGAAGGTCTTGGCGCCGGGGAAGTCTTCTTCGAATCGCAAGATCATGCGGTAGTCGCTGCCGCGCCACGAGTATATCGACTGATCGTCGTCGCCGACGACGGTGACGTTGCCGTGGCGCCCGGACAGCAGCGCGATCAGCCGATACTGCGCGGCGTTCACGTCCTGATACTCATCGACGAGCACGTACTGAAACTTATTCTGATATTTCTCGCGAGTCGTGCGGTCGCGCTCGAGCAGGTCGATGGTCCGCGCGATCAGATCGTCGAAGTCGAGCGAGTTCGACTCGCCCAAGCGGCGCTGATACTCGGTGTAGACGTTGGCGATGCGTTCGCCGACGAACGAGGTTTGGCTCTGCACGTATTGCTCGGGCCAAATCAGCGCGTTCTTTGCCTTATCGATTTCCGCGAGCACCGCCGAAGCCGCGAGCTGACGCTCGTCGTAATCGAGGTCCTCGAGAATCTCGCGGACCAGCTGACGCTGGTCGGCGTCGTCAATGACGGCAAAACTCGAGCCTATTCCGATGTGGCCGCCGTCGCGGCGCAGAATTCGCACGCACATCGAGTGAAACGTTCCAACCCAAACGTCGCGCGCCGGCGCGCCGACCATCGCTAGAGTTCGCGACTTCATCTCGCCGGCTGCTTTATTCGTAAAAGTCACGGCGAGAATACGATCCGGGGCTACCCGCAGCTCCTTGAGCAGGTAGGCGATGCGATGCGTCAGGACCCGCGTCTTACCGCTGCCGGCCCCGGCAAAGATCAAAACGGGGCCATCGGTATGCTTAACGGCGGCAGATTGCACGTCGTTGAGAAATTCGGTTTCCAGGAGCATTTATAGCGGTTCGGCGCAGAAGCCCGCTACGCCTGTTAATGATACGGCGCGCTGCGACGTTTGCCGCAGTTGACTAGCGCACGGCGCGGAGTACCCGAGCCCGGCGCTGCGCCATCGTGTAAGCTGCAGCGAGAAGTGCCAGCGTCGATTCGGCGCCCATATTATAGTTTACCGCTTCTTCATCCAAGCCGTCGTAGCAGCCGCCGCCGTTGGCCATAGTCGCGCCACGCGAGTTCTTTCCGTAAAACCACGCGAGCGCAATTTCGGCGGTAGCGACGTGCGCCGCATCGCCGGTGCTGTCGTAAGCCGCGAGCTGCGCGTCCACCATCGCATTCGCCTCGAGTGGTTGCTGAGCGTAGCGAGCGCGACGCCCGCCGCGAACGTACCATCCGTCGTTGCCGATAGGCACGTAAATGCCGTTCTCGACCGTCACGCTCTCGTAGAAGGCCAGCGACGCAAGCCCCATGGCAACGTAGCGCGGCTCGGCAAGCACCTGTCCCGCTCGCAGCATCGCCTCCGGCAGGCGCGCGTTGTCGTACGTCATCGCGTTCTCGAACCAGCGCCAATCGTCGGTGGCGGTGGTTTCGTACGCGCCGGCGATCTCGGAGGCGAGATATCGCAGCGCTTGCGCGTAGCGGTCGTCTTGCTTTGCCGACAGAGCGTGTGCGAGGCCGAGTGCGGCATAGGCGCGCGAACGAATGTACTCCAGTCTGTCGAGTGAAAGGAGCGCGCGATCGAGCATGCGGCCGCAGACGCTGCGCCACGTTTCGTTCGAGGCGTGGGCCATGCCGAAGCCGAGCGCCCCGACGGCTCGTCCGCAACTGTCGTGCGTTCCGATTTCGTCTAGCCAACGGCGATCGTAGGACATGAAATTGTGAAAGCGCCCGTCTTCCAACTGCGCATGGTGAAGGAAGGCGAGAGCGTTGGAAGCGAGGCGCTGGTTCGCGCGATCCGAAGGCGCGAGGCGGCCGTGCGACAGCGCGACCATGAAGGCCCGCGAAACATCGTCGGTACAGTAGCCGGTCTCGCGATTCGGCACGCTTTTAACGGCGTGCTGAATGACGCCGGCGTCGTCTGAGAGCACCAGCAAATGATCGAGCGGCGGGGGTGCCGGAAAGCCGCGCGCCTTAGGCAGAAGACACCAGCTCGAGCGGTCCGCGTGGACAAAGGTCGCTGAAGAGCGCTCCGTACTCGGACGACACGTGCGGCCACGTCATCTGCCGGCCGAAACGATAGGCGCGCCGCTCGATCGCGCGGCGCAGCGATGGATCGTCCAGGAGCAGGTTCAGCCTGGTCGCGATCGAGTTCGCATCGCGGAATTCACAAAGGAAGCCGCGATGGAACGCTAAGAGCTCCTGCGCGTAAAGGTAGGGCGTCGAAACGATCGCCTTGCCGCACCCGACCGCATAGGCCAACGTGCCGCTGACGATCTGAGCCGGATTCAGATACGGAGTGAGATAAATATCGGTCGCGGCGAGATAGCTCACCACCTCGTCGAAATCGAGGTATTTATCGATGAGCTGGACGTTATAGTTCAGACCGAACTCGCGAACCATCGCTTGGAGCGATTCGCGGTACGACTCGCCCTCCTGGCGGCGCACGACCGGGTGCGTTTCGCCAAGGATCAGATAGAGCGTTTCCGGATGGCGTCTGACGACCGAACGCATGGCTTCGATCGCATATTCGAGACCTTTGCCGCGGCTAATGAGGCCGAACGTCGAGATGACGGTGCGCTGACCGATGCCGAACGAGGCCTTCGCGGCCGACGTCTCTTGGAACGGAACGTCGGGCACGCCGTGATGGATGACTTGCAGCTTTTGCGGATCGATGCCGTAGACGGTCTCGAGCAGCCGGCGCCCCGTCTCTGAAAGGACGACGACTTTCGATGCCTGCTCGCACAGCGCGCGCGTAACGCGCATGTACGCTTCTTCGGGCTCGGGCAAAACCGTATGCAGCGTCAAGACGACGGGCTTATCCACGCGGGCGATAAAGTCCACGATCCACTCGCCCTTTTCGCCGCCGAAGAGTCCGTATTCGTGCTGGATGTTGACCAGCTCGACGGGCGAGCGGTTAACGAAGTCGGCCGCGGCGGCGTAGCTGCCGCGTTCCTGCTCGGCTATGCGGGCAATTACTTCCGGCGAATAATGGCGCACTTCCGCGCCGGGCTCGTCAACGGCGATTACCGGACTAGAATATCCAAAAGCGCGGTCGTACGCATCGACGACATCCTTAGTGAACGTCGCGATGCCGCACTCCCGCGGAGGATAAGAACCTAAGAATAAAGCGCGCGGCGGCAGCATGTGTGTAGAAACCCCTCCACTCCAACACTTCTTACCCGGCGTTAGAGGCGGGATAAACCGGACGTTCCCTCGCTAGCCTGGCTTTCCCTCGGCCGGTTCTCCCAGGCGGGCGCCCGGTTGCAGCTTCGCTCCGGGTTCGATGGTGACGCCGTGGCCGATCACGCTGCCCGCGGCGACGTGCGCTTTGGGGCCGATAATGGCGCCGCTGGCAACGATCGCCTCTTCCACGAGGGCGCCCGCGCCCACGCTGACGCGCTCCCAAAGCACGGACTCGCGGATCACCGCCTCGGCGCCGACGCTGCAGCCGCGACCGAGCACGACGTTAGGTCCGATCCTCGCGGCGACGTCGACGACAACGTCGCCCGCGGCATGCACCGGCGCGACGACGCCCGGCAGTTTCCGCAACGCCTCGGCGCCTTCGCCGCTGATTCCCGGCTCGATGTTGAGCGGCATCGCGCCGCTTAAGACGTCGCGGTGCGCGGCGAGATATTGATCGGGACGTCCCAAGTCGATCCAATAATCGGCCGTCGTGTACGCGTAGATCGGTTTGTTTGCTGCGATGACTGCGGGGAACGTTTCGCGTTCGATCGAGACCGGGCGCCCGGCGGGGATAAAATCGAGGATCTCACGCTCGAGCAGATAGGTGCCGGCGTTGATATCGTTGGTCGGCGCGTTGTCTTTGGGCGGCTTCTCGATGAACGCGCTTACGCGGCCGGCCCCGTCGTGCACGACGCAACCAAAGGGCGAGGGGTCTTCGACGCGGATGCAATGCAGCGTCGCGATGCCGCCTTTTTCCTGATGGTACTTTTGCATGGCGCGAAGGTCGAGACTCGTGAAGATGTCGCCGTTGAGCACGAAGAACGGCCCGGTGATATGCGGCTCGACGTTCTTGAGTGCGCCGGCCGTTCCGAGCGGCGTCTCCTCGATCGCGTAAATCACGTTCATCCCGATCTTCGATCCGTCGCCGAAATAATCGACGATCGCTTGCGGCATGTAGCCGGCCGCCAACACGACGTCGCGAATCTCGGCTTCGTAGAGTCGCTCGAGCGTTCGCGCGAGAAACGGAACGTTCATTATCGGCACCATCGGCTTGGGCGTGCCGTAGGTCAGCGGGCGCAGGCGCGTGCCTTCGCCTCCAACCAGTACGATTGCTTGCATTGCTCGGGTTTGTTCGACTCGCGCGATGCTGTTGGCCTGCAGGAGCGCTTTCGCGGGGCGCGTGGTAGCGTTGCGTGATTGCGCTGCGACGAGTCGACGTTCGCGATTTTCGATCGGGGATGGAGGTAACAAAGTTTTAATGCCACCCAGTTGGCACATGATTCTCGCACTATTGCAGTGTGCCGAAACATCTTTACGACTGGAAGCTCGTGCAGAAGTACTACGACAACGGGCACGGCTTTGTGGAATGCGCGAAGCTCTTCGGATTCTGTCATACTGCGTGGATCAAGGCGATTCATCGAGGTTCGCTTCAGGTTGAGCCGGCACGCTCTACCGACCGTCGGCGAAAATACGACTGGAGCGAGATACAAGCTTACTATGATGAAGGTCATTCGTATCGGCAAACGCAGCGGTATTTTGGCTTTTGCGCAATGGCGTGGACAAAGGCGGTTCAGCGTGGCGAAATAACAACACGTTCGTTCGGGATGTCGATCTCCCAGCTACTTGCCAACCCAAAGAGATGCAGGTCACATCTAAAAGGTCGCTTGCTGAGAGCTATGCTGCTAGAAAATCGTTGCCAGGTCTGCGGACTTAGCGAGTGGCTTGGGCGCCCGATCAATGCCCATCTCGATCACATCAATGGCATTAAGGATGACAATCGCCTCGAAAACTTACGGATGTTGTGTCCGAACTGCCATAGCCAAACCCCCACCTACAGCGGCCGCAACGCTCGGCTGCGGCGCTTGCAAGAGTTGACGCCGGTCAGGTAGTATAGAGCGTCGCTGCCGTTCCGGGGTCGTCTAACGGTAGGACGCGTGCCTCTGGAGCACGTTATCGGAGTTCAAATCTCTGCCCCGGAGCCACGGCCCTATCGTCTAGAGGCCTAGGACGCCGCCCTCTCACGGCGGTAACGCGGGTTCGAATCCCGCTGGGGCTATATCAAATCGTCCTTATTCTGTAAGCGTTTTTCCGACTCTCACAAGCTCTGTGCAACAAAAATGCAACAGAGCTTTTTTCTTAGCCGACTAACTTCCCGAAGGCTGCCGCTGCTTCGGCATCCCGGTCCTGAACGTCGAGATACCGCTTGGCCGTGACGAGGATATTCGAATGGCCAAGGCGCTTGCTGATGACCTCAATCGGAACGCCTGCCTTCACGCACAGACTCCCATGGGTATCCCGCAGGTTGTGAAGGGTGAGGTGTTCGTCCGTTACCTTGGCTCGCTCGATACAGGCGGTGACGGCTTCCCCGAAATTCCATGGGTCAATCGGTGACCCGTCTACGCGAGCGAACACAAGGTCTTGGTCTTTGTAGCCCTTGCCCATGAAGCGACGTTCCTCGTCTTGCCGTTCCCGATGCGCTTCCAGTATATCGCGCAACGACGGCGGCATGGTGAGGGTTCGCGTCTGGTCCGTTTTGGTGTTCTTGAAATCCATTGCTTCCGTCAGCGACCATTGGATTTTGACTTCGTTTTTGTCAAAGTCAACGTCACGCCAGTGGACCGCCAGCGTTTCGCCCCTTCGCGTTCCCATGTAGGCTGCAAACGCTACGGCGGGGTGGAACCAGGGTTCTGCTGACAGATAGCCGCGTTTGAGCGAGCGGCTTGATGGATTGAGGGCGGTCTCCAGGAGTTTGCGCAACTGCTGGTCCGTGAGCGCAATCGGCTTAGGATTGACGACTTTGGGTAGGTCGTCGTTTTCGACAGACTTGGCAACGTTCCGACTGAGTAAGTCTTTACGGACGCCCCAATTCAGAATGTTACGCAACAGGTCGTGGGCATGGCGGACGGTTTTACCGGAGACTGGTTTGCCGTCGCGTCCGTTCTCTTTCCAATCATTGTAGGTATTCGTTAAGTGAAGTGGCTTAAGTTGCTTGGCCTGCATATGGCCAAACTTCGGCTTGAGGTAACACCGGATTAACGAATCGTAACGACGGATGGTGTTGTATTCCTTTTCTGCGGTTCGTTTCTGTCTGAGAAAGTTGTCGAACAATTCTCCTAGATTTATTTCGTCCTTGAGTGTGTCTCCGTTTTCTAGCGCCTTCCGT
>DATAPM010000075.1:0-2679 GCA_036265225.1 Vulcanimicrobiaceae bacterium | reverse complement strand
GGTTGTTCGCCGCGGTCTCAAGTTCACCGCAAGAGGCGACTCTCGAAGACCAGCGTCAATGGGCAAGGGAAACGGCCATCGGGCACGGTTGGGTGATTACCCGAGAGTTTGCGGGCGTCGGGTCTGGCGCCAAAGGCACTCGCGAGATCCTCACCAACCTCATTGGTGCCCGGGCCAGCGAGGCCGAGTATCAGCGAAACGCGTGCTCGTTCGCGCAACTTCTCGAAGAACTCCCGGGCCTCTGGACCGAGACGACGGTTGAGCTGCAACAGGAGCTCGCGCGGGCACTAGAGGCCGTGCTCGCGGAAAGCCCGGAGTTCGGCGGACTATTCGCTGACCCGTCTTGCCGCGGGCAGCTCGTATTTCGCCCTGTCGCAAAGCAACGGAAAACCGAAGACGAGATCACGAAGAAGTGGATCTCGCTGATCTAGAGTCGCGGCGCTAATCTCCGTCCCGAGCCTCGTCGTTGTGGGCGAACACGACCACCCCGATTCCTAGCGAATTGCCGGCGCGCTCGCCGATTCCGGGCACATATCTTGCAGGCGCAGAATCGGATCGGCTAGTATACTGCCAGTTCTTTGAGCGCGGGCCGTTAGCTCAGCTGGTTAGAGCGCATGCTTGATAAGCATGAGGTCCCTGGTTCGATCCCAGGACGGCCCACCATCGAGAAATAGAATCGCCGAATAACCGTCTTGCGAAAAATGATACGAGCTTAGACCTCTCGGCATTTTAGCTACCCTACCGTTAAGGAGAAACGCTTGATTACTCGTATCGTCGCTGCCGTTGCTCTTGCCGGTCTTATTACTGCGATGGCTCCGCCCGTCGCAGCCCAGGGGGACATGCCTCCGCTGCCTCCACAGCCCAAAGTGCATCCCGCCGGAATTCCCAAAGATGCGGTGATGGTTTCACCCTGCGTTGCCGGCATGGGCGAGCATTGGGCTAATCTCAAGGACCTGCCCGTCGGTCCCATATACGGAACGTGGCAAGGTAAGCCCGTCTTCACCGAGATCATGGTGACCGTCAAGCAACTCAACGAGGGATTCGCGTACCAGAACATTCGCGCCGTGCCCGGCTACACGATCGATCATGTCGACTTTCGCTACGAACCCAAGGGCCACGAAGGGCTGCCGGTTCCGCACTACGATCTACACGCTTACTATGTGTCGCCGGCGGTGCAGAAGACGATCTGTCCCAACGGCATTCCCGACCCGTCTATGGCGGCGCCAAACGAGTAGCTAAACGAGTAGCTAGAGGTACTTCGCGAACCAGTTAACGGTTTGTTCCAGCACGTCGATCTGATCGGCGGTCTTGACGAAGCCGTGTCCTTCATCGGCATAGACGACGAGTTTCGAAGGCACGCCAAGCGCCTCCATGGCGTGCCAAAACTCGAAGGATTGCGGCGCCGGCACCTCTTCATCGCGCTCGCCCGAGAGTATCAGCACGGGCGTATGCGAATTATTGATGAACGTAATCGGCGAGCTTCGCGCGTAGACCGCCGGATCTTGGTAGACCGAAGCCCCGAAGAACGGGATCATCCACTCGTCGATCTTGTTCTGCCCGTAGTATGACTGCCAATTAACGATGCCCGCACCGGCGACGATGGCTTTGAAGCGCGCCGTCTGCGTTTCCACCCACATCGCCATATATCCGCCGTAACTCCATCCCATTAGACCCAAACGATTGGGGTCGATTGGAGCCGAGCGTACTGCAGTGTCGATGCCGCCGAGGTCATCACGCCAGTCACCGTAGCCAAAATCCTTGACGTCGGCACTCGTGAACGATTCGCCCTCACCGAAACTGCCGCGTGGATTGGGCATGAAGACGAAGTAGCCGCGCGAGGCGAGCGCGCTGACGTTGCGGCCACCAAAACCGGGGACCGACACCGCCGACGGGCCGCCGTGAATCATCGTAATCATCGGATAGGTGCGGCTTGCGTCGTACTCGAGCGGATAGACGAGCCATCCTTGAACGTTGAACCCATCGTTGCTCCACGTCAACGAAACGGCTTTCCCGTAGAGCCGGACGGCGCGATGGTTACTCCGCGTGATTTGCTGCAGCGTTCGCGGGGCGCCGGCCCAAACTTCGGGCGGGTTATCGAACGATGCGCGAACCATCGCCACCACGTCACCTTGTCGCACGCTCGACCAGCTCCACAACGACTCCGGCTCGCCGAGTAGCGTACTACTCTTTCCATTAGCGGCATCGATGCGTAACAGATGCATTGCACCCGACACGTGCGCGACGCAATTCAAGCTGGAGGCGTCGTTCCAGCGCAGCGATTGCACCGAAAACGGAGCGCCGGCCGTTAGATTGCGCGACGCTCCCGTCTGCGCGTCGACCAGATAGATATCGCCCCCGGTCGAGCCAAAGTCGCTCATGATGCCGCCGATCACTGCGATCTGCCTTCCGTCGGGGGACCACTGCGGATCGTCGATTTGGAAGGACGGCGCGAGCAGCTCGCGCATCGAGTTCCCCGCCACGGCGACGACGCCTAACTTAGCGACCCACCAGTTATTGTCGCCGTTGCCTTTCGCATAGGTCGCGGCGATCGAACGACCGTCCGGAGACCACCCGTACTCGTACACGTAGGAATCGGCCGGCGTCACAAAGCGTAACGCGCCCGTGGCGACGTCGACGACTGCAAGGCGCTGCTCGTCGACGACGCTGCCGATAACGCCG
>DATAPM010000074.1:0-4709 GCA_036265225.1 Vulcanimicrobiaceae bacterium | reverse complement strand
CACTCCGCAGCTGCTGATGCTCTCCGGCGTCGGACCACCCGATCATTTGCGCGAGATGGGGATCGGCATTCGAGCCGCGCTCCCCGGCGTCGGCAGCAACCTGCAAGACCGCTATGAGATCGGCGTCGTCAACCGCCTCTGCAAACCTTGGCCGTTCTTTCGCGGCGCGACATTCTCACCCGGCGATCCGCAATATCGGGAGTGGAACGGGCCGGCGCCGTCGGGCGTCTATACGACCAACGGCGCGGCCCTCTCTCTAGCGCGGCGATCCTCGGTGGCGCAGGGTTCTCCCGATCTCTTTTGCATGCTGCTCTTGGCCGACTTTCACGGCTACCATCCCGGTTTCTCGCGCACCGTCGTCCGGCATTTGGATTACATGACGTGGGTCGTCCTGAAAGCGCACACGCGTAATCGTGCCGGCACCGTGCGCTTGCGTTCGCCCGATCCCCGGGATCCGCCGGACATCGACTTCAACTATTTCGCCCAAGGCGGCGACGCCGACTTGCAAGCGCTCCTCGAAGGCGTGTGCTTCGTTCGAGCTCTCGGAAAGCCGCTCGTCGAAGCCGGCCTGATCGCCGAAGAGCTGCCGGGACCGAAGGTCGTTGGTGATGACGCGCTGCGCGACTTCATCCGGCGCAGCGCCTGGGGACACCACGCATCGTGCACGTGCCCGATCGGCAGCGCCGATCGGGGCGGCGTATTATCGAGCGATTTCAACGTCCACGGCGTGGAGCGCTTGCGCGTCGTAGACGCCTCTGCCTTTCCTAAGATTCCGGGATTCTTTATCGCAAGCGCTACGTACATGATTGCCGAAAAGGCGGCCGACGTCATTTTTGCCGCCAAAGGAGTTTGACGATGCCGTCCGTCGTTCTCGTTCACGGTTATAGCGAAACGTCGCTGGCAGCCTATCAGAACTACCCCGAGCTTCTGAACGGCGCGGGCTTTGACACGATCGTCCTGTCGGCGTTCGATTCGCTCGACGACTTCGTTACCATCGAGGATTTGGCCGTCGGCCTGGAAATGCGCGTTGCGGATTTGGAGGCGACCGGGTTTAACGTTGGCGGCGCGGCCTTCGTCTGTCATTCTACCGGCGCCCTGGTCGTGCGTCGTTGGATACTCAATCGCCGCGCCGCCGCGGCGTCGCCCGATAAAGCCGCTCTTCCGGCGCGCCTCGTCACGATGGCCGGCGCGAATCATGGATCGAGCTTGGCCGAAATCGGGAAGACGCCGCTCGGCTATCTGCAGAAGCTGCTCTTCAAGCACGTGCTTTCCGTCGGCAAGGGGGTCCTAACGGGCCTGCAGTACGGCAGCGACTTCCTGTGGCGGCTGAACGACGAATGGATGTCGGCTTGGAACGATCCGGTGCATCCGCTCTCCGCACAGGTTCTTGCTTTCAGCATGGGCGGCGACTTCATCGGCAACGACAAAGCGATGGAAATTTTCTGGGCGACCTCCGAGCGCGGAAGCGATAATACGGTTCGGATTAGCGGCGCCAACTTGAACTACACGATTCTGGAAGCCAATCCCGATTGTAAGCCGCCGCTGATCACGCCGCGCACGCTGAGCCGCGCGGTGCCGCACCTCATTCTCCAGGGGTACTCGCACTTTGGCAGCGATACCGGAATACTGCACGCCGCCACGCCGGCTGATGCCGCGTTTGCCGCGCTGATGACGGCTCTTCATACGGACGATGCAGGCTATGACGCGCTGGCACAGCAATGGCACGACACCAATTCGACGTGGGCCCAAGGCAAACCAGACGATACCAATTCGACGATCGTCTTTGCGCTCCACGATCAGGCCGGACACCCGATCGGCGACTGCATGATCGCTTTTTGGGATGAAGCCGACCTGCCCGGCGGCGATCCGCGTAATCTAACGATGCCGCTCGACCGGCAGGCAGACGCCGACTTTGTTCCGTCCGCAGCGGAAACGGATGCCGAAGCCGCAGTACGCCAGGCGATTATCGCCGCTTCGCTCAGTTCATCCGATACGATTTTGGATCACTCGCCGATCCACAACGACGTCGCGATCGGCTCGTACTCGTTCTACGTCAGCTATCCGAAGTGGGTCGGCGATGGGACCCGCCATCACGCAGTCTACATCGAAGCCGTGAGCGACAGCCAATACATCGAGTATAAACCTACGATATACCGGCCGTCGGTCGACATCAATCGTCTGATTCAGCCCAACCAGTTCACGTACGTGAGGGTGACGCTCAATCGTAATCCCGACAACGAATACGCGCTCTACACGTGGTCGCCGGATCTCGACGCCGCGGCCCGAGCGGCGGCGAATTGGCGGCCGTTCCCCTCTCTGCCGGGCCGCGTTCCACCTAGGCCGGACTAAACGGCAGGTAGACGCAGTAGCGTTTTTGGTGACCGGCCGGTATCGGCACCAGGACTCGCTGCGGCACCGGAATCGCGCTGCAGAAGTTTGCGTTCGTGGTGGCGTCAAACGGATATCCGGCCACGTCGCCGACGATGCGAATGTCCGTGCCCGCCGCAACGACTCCGCCCTGCGGCCGGACCCCGGGCCAATGCGGATCGGGCCCGATAAAGACTCGCATGTCGCGCGCCGCTCGCACGACTTGACCGTCGCGAGGGATGCAGCTCGTATTCAAACGCGTCGTGCCGGCCACAAACGAGTTGGCGCTGGAGTTGTCGGTCTCACCGGCAAAGACCCAGAGCTGACCTTGGCCGTGTACGCTGTTGTGCTGCTGGTACGCCGGGCAGCTCGCTTGAGAAACCGCCAGCGAGACGTCGCCGCGCACCCGCCCGGCGAGCCGTAAGAAGCGATGCTCGCGCTGCAACGCCGATGCCAGCAAGGGTTCGACGCTGACGACGCGCGCCTCGGCGAATGCGAGATAGGCGTCGGCTTCGCCGATCCGATGCTCCGGGAGGCGCCCAACCTTTAGAATCGTCATCTTGGAACCGTCGGGCAAAAAGCCCGCGATGCCACCGATGCTGGTCCGCGAGGCGCTGTCTTCCGGCGCGGGCGGAAACAGATGGAGCATGACGCCATCGGCCGTTGCTTCCGACGCGGTCGTCACCGTATCTCCCACGTTCGCCGCCGGCTCGTGGATGTACTTAATCGTGTAGTGGCCCTTGGAATCCAACTCACCCAGGTAAGCCCACCCCACGACTTGCGCCTTCGTGCCTTGCGCGACCACGTGCCGGATGGCCTCGAGCCTTTGGGTCGAGCCGTCGCTTTGCGCTTTGAGCGTCAGAAACGTGTTCCAATCAAGCGTCGCGACGGTAAAAACGTGCGCGTCGCACGGAGCCAGCTTCGCAGCTTCGTAGTCGGAATATGCGGCCAGCGGCATCGCTTCGGTGAGAATCGGATCCATCTCGTTGTAAAAGAGATCGACGACTTGACATTTCCAATTGGTCGCGCGCCCGAACCAGGCTTGACCGGCTCGGCGATAAGCTTCGGCGGCGCTCGTGCGGAGAGTTAAAACCGATGGTTTGGGCGCCTTCAATCCGGTTTCGAGCTGCTGCATGCCGTCGTCGAAGCTCGCCTTCGGCCGGTTGACGACGTCGATGATTTGCGTCGTCGTCGCTGGAAGGAACTGCAGCACGCCGGCGATTGCACCGAGGATGGCGACGGTAGCGGCAACTGCGACCGGGAGCCTCTGGTCTGCCATACGCTGTTTCTCCCGAATAACCCTAAGAGCAACCGGTATTGGTCGGCAAGTGTACGGTCCCCTGGCTAAGGCTTTGGTGAGGCGCTGGGAGAGGCGAAAACCGAGGGTGATACCGTCGCGTTGAGCTGGTATTTGGAAAACGTTAGGTCGCCGTCGACGCTGTAGCCGGGAAACCGCGCCGAGATGGTCGCTTTCCACGGCAAATGGAAGATGCCGACCTGATGGTAGTGTTGGGAAAAGAGCAGGTTGCCGTTGTTCGTGTAGAACCAATGCGCGCTTTTCAATAACGCCGTTCGGTCGGTAATTGTAATGGTCATGCTCTTAACGCGTCCGCCGGATTTCTTCGGAATCAGCGAGTACGTCGAAATGTGACCGTCGTCGGTCCCCGGCGTAATGGTATAGTCTTGCATCGCCTGCTCGTAGCTCGGCGTCGTCTGCGCCAGTTCTCTGAACTGACTCAAGGCGCCGGGTACGTTTTGAAACTCGATTTTACGCGTCGGCCGGAGATAGTACACCGTGCCGCTGAACGTTTTGTGGACTGGGATGATCGCGTGGAGCAGGGCGGAGAGTTGCGCCGCTGCGGTATAGGAGTTGAGCGTCGGATTCGGATTGGTTGCGCGCGCGAACAGATCCATCGAGGCGGTTTTCGTCGCCGCCGGCGGCGACGTTGCTGCGAGGGCCGTGGCGACGAGCGCTGCGGTAACGATCGCGTCGCGAACGATCGTTCGAATCGTCGAGCTTTTCATCGCGACGTGATTCTCGACGCCGGGGGTATTTTCCGGCGCGGCGCGAACGGCGCCGCCATGAAACTTCGGCGGCCGGCTGCAGTGACTGCTCTGCTTGCCGCAAGCGCACTCATCGCGTCACTTGGCGCCGCGGCGCAGTCAACGACGCCTGCGCCCCACGCCGTGATGGCGCAGCTTCCCGATCTCAAAGAGGTCGACCGTTTCGCAGCGCTCCCCGTCGCAATTCGCGATGGAGAGTTTACCGTCGACGGGACTTCGGCACAGGGGTGGAAGATGGCCGAGCCCGGAGGTAAATTCAGCGCAACCGACGTTCCCGT
>DATAPM010000073.1:0-4562 GCA_036265225.1 Vulcanimicrobiaceae bacterium | reverse complement strand
ACGCGTAACGGCGATAATGCTCCCATGAAGCGTAAAGAAGCATTGGGTAGCGTTCTCGCCGGAGCGGGACTTTTACTTGGAGCAACGGCAAAAGCTCGCGCCGCCTCCGCGACGATCGCGCCGGGCGCCACTATTGCGGTTCCCAAAGATGGACGCATCAGGGTGGCGTTCGTTATTTCGAATGACGCCAACGTGATTGACTTGGCCGGTCCATGGGAGACGTTTCAAGACGTGATGTTGCCGGGCGGCGAAATGCCTTTCGAGCTAAGCACGGTCGCCGAGACGACGCAGATCGTCGAGACGACCGGCGGCCTGCGCATCGAACCTACCCATTCGTTCGACACCATTCCGGCGATGCCGAACGTGGTCGTCGTGGGCGCGCAGTCGAATCATTCCGAGGCGTTCATGGAGTTGCTGCGTTTCGTACAGGGCAAGGTAGACGTTACGATGTCGGTATGCACCGGCGCGTTCAAGCTTGCGAAGTCGGGTATCCTCGACGGTAAGCAGGCCACGACGCATCACGAATTCTACGACTCGTTTGCGAAGCAATTTCCCAAGGTTACGCTGGTGCGTGGGGAGCGCTTCGTCGATAACGGAACCATCGTTACGGCCGGCGGATTAACGTCGGGTATCTCGGCAGCACTCCATGTCGTCGCGCGTTATTACGGCGTTCCGCACGCCGATCGGACCGCGGCCTATATGGAGTTCGTCCCGACGGCGCGGCCGGCGTAGCGTCGCCGTTCCCTAAAGAAGAGCTTAGACTTCTCGCCACGGCCCGAGCTCGGGTCGTTTCCGGAAGGCCGCCTTGGCGGCAAAGCGAAGGCTCGCCCGGGGGTACGTAATGAGAAGTTTATTTGGCCTTATTCTTCTTCTCGCGCTAACCGTCGCATCGACGAGCGCAATCTCAGCATCGACTTATCGCGGCAGCGCCGTCGCCGCAGGCGCCCAGCAAACGGCGGAGCCGGCCGAGTCCGCGGATCCGTCGGAATCGCCCGACGCCATGGAGCCGGGCGACCCGCAAGGTTCGCCGGAGCCCGTAGAGTCGCCGGACGTCGATCTGTCGCCGACGCCGCCGCCGACGGGTGCGCCATAGCTAGGCCGGCGGCTCTCTTCGCGAGCATCGCAATCGTTTTCGCGACGTTGACGACGGCGCGCGCCGGCACGCTGCCCGACATCAGCGGCGCGTGGTTTCCTAATGGCAATCCAACTATTCTATGCCGCATCAGTCAAAGCGGCAGCTCCGTGTCACTGACCAACGAACACAGCGCGACCGCGACGGGAACCTTCACGGACCCCAGCACGCTTAGCACGGCCTGGGGCGACAAGAAACTCACCGGCACCATCTCAGGCGATCTGCGGACGATCACCTGGAGCGACGGTACCTACTGGTCGCGCGCCTCTGAGCCGAGCGCGCCGGAGGCCACGCCGGCACCGCCGAGCTAACGGACGATACGAGCGGCGGCCAGCCCGGCGAGCGTAATTATCACGGCCACTAGGGCAAACTGTCCCATCGAAAGACGGTCGCTGCGCGTTATGGCGGCGGTTTGCCAATTGATCACGAGCCAGAACAACATTGCAGCAACGCAAATCGCCGTGATGAGCGTTACCGCGCCTGCGGCTCCGAAAGCGTAGAGCAGCAGCGACGTAATCACCTCGAGGCCCTGGAGGGCCGCGGGCAGCCAAATGATGGGGCGCGGACCGTAGCTATCGGCGCGTCCGTCAATGCCGAAGTGGACCGGAATGCTTTCCGGCAGATCGCCGTACCGCGCCGCCGTCATCGCCACGGTTGCGGCGATAAGGCCGGCGGCAAGCGCGATCAAAACAACGACCATGCTGAGCACTACTTCCCCTAGACTCCCAAGTTACTAGCCCGCCTGCCCGGAACTTAAATGCCCTCCTCTACGTTTAGGCTCGGGGAGAATCACCTGGATTGTTGACTCTTAAGCTTGCCCGCCTTGCTTTCAGCGCAGGAATAGTTACCCTCGCGCTTGCGGACTGGAGCGGGCGACATTCGTGGCGCTCGGTTTCCGCTTTCGCCACCGAACACGCGCTCGTCGTGCCGCAACCTGCCCAAACGCCGGCTTCGGCCGTGCGCGATGGGGCGATGCATTATTTCGCCGATCCGGCTAGCAACGAGCTGTACGTCGTTTCGGGAAAGCTCGGCGGAAGATGAGTCGTCGCTAGCCGCTGCGAATTCAGCGGTTATTGTGTTGAGCGATCAAGTTAAGCTCGGGCGTCATGCCGAGCGCGGCGCTTACGATTTTGAAACGGTGGCGGCGATTCTCGACGAAGCGCTGATTTGCCACGTCGGGTTCGTCTCTGCCGATGGCCAACCCGTCGTACTGCCTACGATCCACGTGCGCGTGGACCGGGCGCTCTATCTGCATGGGTCGGTGCTGGCGCGTTGGCTGAAAAATGCGGGCGGCGCGAAGCTGTGCGTAACCGCAACGCTAGTGGACGCCATCGTCGTGGCGCGCTCCGCCTTTAACAGCTCGATGAACTACCGTTCGGCCGTCGTTATGGGCACGGCTGAGGTTGTAGAATCCGAAGACGAGCGAAACGCAGCGCTCGAGGCGCTGGTGGAACACGTATGTCCGGGCCGGTGGGCCGACGTACGGCTGCCGACCGAAGGCGAGCTGCGGACGACGCTCGTGGTCAAGCTGCCGATCGGAGAGGCTTCAGCGAAGATCAGGAGCGGTCCGCCGAGCGACTTCGACGGCGATCTCGACAGCGACTACTGGGCTGGATTGTTGCCGCTGCGCACCGTTCGCGGCGAGCCGATTCCGCATCCGGAGTTGCGCGCCGGTATTCCCGTTCCGCAGTATTTGCGCTCGTAGCGTTATTGCGCGGCTCTGGTGTCGTCGGGCGGTTTTTCGACTGGCGCCCGCGTACGCACCGGCGCGCATTTCAAACTGACTGCGCTCGCTCAGCAACGCGTTGCGCGTGTCAACGTCTCGAACCCAATTTTCGCGGCTTTTTCCTAGGCCATCGAGTCCTTTCGCGATGGCTACGATAGCCCCGGCAATGGCTGCGGCGATTTTTGCCGTCTCGCCAATAAGCGCTAGCGCTAAAATTGGGACGAGCGATGCCGCCAGAATCTGTACTCCATTCAGCGTAAAATAGACGCGCCTATAGAGGTCGCCCTGCGATTTGTAAAAGCTTACGCAGTCGTTAATCCGCTGGTCAATTAGCGCTAGCGGGGATCGTCAGTCGAAACCACCTGGAATCACCTCTTTCGACGAGCTCGGGGTGACGTGAATGGCGTTATTGGGCTTGGTCTTTGAAGAAGCCGGCAATGGCGCCGCTCGAGTCCACGACGAACATGAGCGGCTGAGTGCCGTTGGCGAAGTTGCCACGATAGTGGTAGCGTTGGTAACCTTCCACCGCATCGTGTGAGAGGTAGGTGAGGCCTTTGAACGCGCCGAGCGACGCAAACGATTGATCGAGCTGTGCGATTGCGGAGGGCGTTAGCGAGGACTTCATTTGCCCAATCATCGGCGTTGAGGGAACGCGATGCGCGAGCAGGTCCTCAAAGAAGGTGGTGAAGCGGGCGGTTAGTGACGAGTCGGGTGCGGGCCCCGGGCTTGCGGGCGCGTTGTCTTGGAAGAACCCGACGATCGTGCCCTTGGAGTCGGTGACGAAGATTACCGGCATCTGCCCTTTCTGGCAGACCGCCAAATAGTGGTAACGACGATACTTGTCCATTGATTCTTGGCTAACGTACTGCAAGCGTTGGAACGATCCGAACGGAGTAAAGGTGGTTTGAATTTCCTTTTTCAGGCTCGGCGTCAGGCTCGTGCGCATTGTCGATGAGATGCCCGACGGCGTGCGGCCGGCGATCACGTCTTGCACAAAGCTCGTGAAGTGTGCCGTCGTTGCCGTGCTTACGGAAGTCGTGCTCTGCGCGTACGACGGTGCGGCGCATAAGAGAAGCCCGGCGAACACGAGGAGCGCGAGTTTGGCGGCGCGTTCGCGCAACTTGGTACGGGCCAGCTCGATGCGGCGAGCGCGGGTCTCAAGTTTCTTGGCGTCTTCAATCCACACGACATACTCTTTACGGTGCGTGTAGGACATATGATCGTAGGCACGGCGTTCGGCGACGCTCATCGGCTTGGAGAAGTCTTTCGGCAGCGTCACGGTGCGTTCTTCGGCGTCGGTTTCGAGCGCGAGGGTGACGCGCTTGCCGCGCTCTACGCCGGCCGCTCTACGCAGCGCCGCGGGAACGCCGATCATCGGGCCCATCCCCATGTTGCAGACCGTGGTGCGGTGTTCGGCGCCGTTAATGGTGACGCGGACGGGCACGCGAACCTTGCCGCCGAACGTCTTCATCACGTCGGGCGGGACCAGCACGTAGGTCGCCGAGGAATCGGGGCTGCCTTGGAGCAGCGCGCGAAACTCCTTTATCATGGTGGCGAATTTCGTGGCTGCGGGAGGCGTGCCTTTTGCTTAGCCTTACTTTAACTTCGCGTATAAAAACGCGTCGGAAACGCCTCCGTTGCGATCGATGTAGAGCGAGCGCAGTCTCCCTTCGACCGAGAAGCCGCACTTTTCGAGCACCCGGA
>DATAPM010000072.1:0-3560 GCA_036265225.1 Vulcanimicrobiaceae bacterium | reverse complement strand
TGAGCCTGAAGACGTCGACCCCGTACGTTTGGTCGTTCCAGTTGGCGATATACAGATTGCCCGGTGCGTCGGCGACCAGCCCGGCCAGGCTATTAAAGCCCGGCGATGAGATCGCTTTGACCGGCGACGTCGAACCCTCGGGATAGACGAAAACGGAAGGCGTCTCGATGCAGTACTGGCCACAGTCGGAAACGTAGACCGTCCCCTGTGCGTCGACGGCGATGCCGACCGGATAGAAAATGTTGCTTTGCCAGATCGTGTTTAAGACCGTCGGCGATCCCGTGTAGGGAGGTGCGTACTTCAATACGTAGTCGTCGCCGGCGCTGGCACCGTTGTTGACGACGAAAAGATTGCCGGATGCATCGACGACCATGCCTTGCTGGGATGCGTGGAGGCCGGTAATCTGCGCGACCGGCGTGCTCGGATCGTCGAGGGCATAGATGCCGATCGTCCCGTCTTCGTTGGGAACGAAGAGGAGTTGTGACGGAAGTGTCGCGGCGCGCCCGTGGCTCTGATGAACCGCCGGAAGCGCGCTTGTGTTGCCGAACGGGCCGGCGTTCGGCGCCGGCGATCCCGAGCACGCGGCCAGGATTGCCGGGATGAAAAGCGCGAGCCAAGAGCAGTTTCTTCGCATGGCCCATTCTGCACCTAACGTGCCGAGCGGGCTATAGGTAATTGCCTACAGATTCTTAAAAGGGCGAACGGATGATGCAGAGTGCGCTGCTTGAGTCGCCTTACTGTGTCGGCCGCGACGCCGAAGTCGATCGCGTGCTTGGGCTGACGCACGACGCTGCATTAGGAACCGGCTCGGCGCTCATTTGGCTGGGCGAGGCGGGCATCGGCAAAACGCGCCTGTTGCGCGAGTGCGGCGCGACCAAAGCAGCGGCGACAGTCCTCCCGATTTGCTGCGGCGCGTCGGCACGGTTTGCGCCGGACGCCGTCGCACAACTCGCCGTGGCGCTGCGCGTGACCGGACGCGCAAACGATCGCCGGCGTGCCGAAGCGGCGCTCGCCGCGCTTGCGGTACGATTAACGCGCCGCCCGGTCGTCGTGCTGGTCGACGACGTGCACTTGGCCGATTCCGCCGAACGAGCGCTGGTCGACGCGCTCGTAGCGATGACGCAGCACCATCGTCTGGTAGTTATCGGCGCCGCCGACGGTTTCGGACGGTTCGGTGACGATCGATGGCAGCGCAACGGCGCGGCGTTGCGGCGGCTTTCACCGCTCGATGACGCGGCGATGGAACTCTTGATTCGCAGCCTCGTCGGTGCTCGTGCCATCACGGAGGTACCTATGCGCGAATTAATTGCGACCGCGCAGGGCAACCCGCGTTACGGCATCGAGCTGGCCGGCGCCGCGCTGCAATCCGATGCCGAAGAGTCGCTGGTCCCGCAAAGCGCCCGATCCGCGGTTGCATTCGCTCGGTCGCGTTTATCGAAGAACGACTTCGAGATAGTTTCGGCATGCAGCGCGATCGGCGACGCGTTCTGCGGCGATTGGCTGGCAGAGATCGCGCATCAGCCGCGCGCCAAAGTCGCAGACGCGCTGCAAAACGCCTGTGACCTGGGGCTGCTCGAAGAGGAGCGCAACGCTTTGGACTGGTTCGCCTTCCGGCAGATCGCCGTGCGCAAGGCATTTTATGCGTCGATCGTCTCGCTCAAGCGGCGCATTCTGCACGAACGCGTCGTCGAGCGATTGTCAGGCGAGCGCGTGGGCGATCCGCGCCTCGAAGTGCTGCTGGCGCAGCACGCCGAGATCGTGGGCGACGACGAGCGCGCGGCGCAGGCCTTTGCTTCCGCGGCAGACCGCTTGTATGACGCTGCGGCTTTCGCCAAGGCGGGCGAGCTTTACGTTCGCGCCGCAGCGCACTGCGCGCCGGGTGAGGAACGGTGGATAGCCCATCAACGCCGCGCGATTCGCTGCTACCGCAATCTCGCCGACTGGCGCAGCGTCGAGGGCGTCGTTCGCCCGCTGATCGAGCGCTTGGATCGCGAACGCGATGCACCGATCCTCTCCGACGAGCTTGAGAATCTCTTCTTCGCGCAGCTCAATGACGGCAATTTGGAGGCTGCTGAAGCTACGGCGCGGCAAATTGCGGCACTCGGCCTGCCCGAGAGCCAAGACCGCGGCCGGATCGCGATGCTCATTATTGCCTACGGCCTCTGTTATATGGGACGCCTCGTGGAGGCGGCGCGGCTACTAGCCGGAGTCGACCCCGACTCAGTCGGTGACGCTGAAGTGCGGCTGAGGTACTGCATGGCGAAGGCCGAAATCGGCGCGCTGATAACGCCTCTGGATCAGACGCTGACGCTCGTTGACGAAGCCGTCGAGATCGCAAGCGGGCTCGGCATTCGCGGAACCGTGTTGGCGTATGGCGTGGGCGTCGAGATCGCGTGCCGTTACGGCGATTTGGCGGCGGCGCGAACGTACGCCGACCGCGCCGAACGTTACGCGGCCCGAAGTGCCGGCGAGATCAACGACGTGCATCGCAACGTGATGAAGGATCGCACCCGCATCGCAGCGCTCGAGGGCGACCTTCCGGCACTCCGCGAGGTGATGCGCGCCAATTTGCGCTGGCGCCCGTCGGGGCGCCATAACGAGGCCTTCGACGCGGGTAACGCGGTCGGCGCGGGCATGCGCGTCGGCGATCTCGCGCTCGTGGACGCGTTCTTCGACTTGCAGTTGCTGCTCGATGCGATGGCGCAACGCGACGCCGAATCGTGCGGCGTGTTGCTTCCCGGATTCGCGGAGGTAATGCAGGTCCGCGGCATGGCCAAAGACTTGCGCGGCATACTCGAGCGCTGCGTTGGCGAGCACTTCATCGACCCATACACCGCGATACAGCTCTGCGCGGCGCGTTTTGCTTCGAACGAAGTTGCTGAGGCGGCAGTCGGGCAAGCCGAAGAGTATTTCGCGGCCGCGCTGGCACCGGCCGCCCCCGGCCACGTCGCGCTCTGCCGGGCGACGCTGCTGCGCCGCCAGGGCCGGCACGTTGTGGCGGCACAAGCCGCTTCGGCGGCGGCGGCATGTTTTCGCAAACTGGGTTGGCGGATTTACGAGGCCGCGGCGTTGGAGCTTGCCGGGAACGTCCGCGGCGCGAGCCGCCTCTATCAGGCCTGCAGCGCCGTTTCCGACGTGGCGCGACTCGCCGCCGGCGAAACGCGGAAACTCAAGTATGCGCCGTTCGGTGCGCGTTTAACTCCGCGCGAGCGCGAGGTTGCCCGACTGGCAGCTGCCGGACGATCGAATCGCGAAATCGCTCGCGCGCTCGAGGTCAGCGTGCGTACCGTCGATCACCACGTCGAGGCGGTATTCAGCAAACTCGGCGTGCGCGCGCGCTGGGAATTAACCGCCGAAATGCTCGAGCCGGCTTCGGCACGCCGCGGCGCGATCGAGTAGCAACCCGCGATCGCGCGCGTTGCGGGCGAGTTCCGCGGATCGCTCGAACTCGATTTGCGCGTCTTCGAAACGGCCGAGTTTAAAGAGCAGATCGCCGCGAACTGCTGGAAGCAGATGATAGGAGCGTAGCGCCGCGTCGCCTCGCAGCGCGTCAACGATGT
>DATAPM010000071.1:0-5963 GCA_036265225.1 Vulcanimicrobiaceae bacterium | reverse complement strand
CTCGCGTCGCTCGCCGTGGCGGCGTTCCGAGCGCGAACGGAGTCGCATGCGCGTCGCGTCGAGCTGGCGATGGACTACACCGACCTCTACGCCCTCGCCCGCGCCAACGATTATAATCCGGGGGCCTTTCTGATTGCATTGCGCCGCGCCGGACTCACCTCGCTGGCGCTGACCGAGGAGCTCGGCGCCAACGTCGGCGATAACGGAAAGGCCTACTCGACAACGGGCGCCGCCCTCGTCAATCAAGCGCGCCTGGCACCGATCGCCGACCCGACCCTGGCGGCGCTGGTGCGCACCCATCGAATCGACGACGGCGCCATCTATCTGATCGTTTCCGATGCCGCGACCTATCACCGGTATCTCACCTCTCTGGCGCTGCATTTCACGCCGAACAGCGTACGCGTGTTGCGCGCCCGGCGGCCATGGCTAATCGAGGTCCGGACGCAGATCGATTACTTCAACGCCTTGGCCTTGGGAATCCCGACCGATCAGCTCGACATGGCGCATCGGCTTGCGCTGCTTGTCGTGCCGCGCTTTCAGAACGACGAGCGCTTCAGAGCGCCGCAGATCGACGCAATCTTCGACAACGTGCTGCGCTACGACCCGAAGGTCTCGACCATCATTTTCTTCGGTCTCGGCAATGCCGTCGTCGGCTATCCCGATCATTTAGAAGATACCGCCGCCCCCTTCCGGCGGCACGTCTTTAACTTCGGTTCGATCGAAACGTACGACGCGAGCCAAGTTCAGAAAGGGAGCGAGTCGCTGGCGCGGCTGATTCCCGGTCGCACCGTGCGCGTGCAGGCGATCGCGAAGACCGAGTTGGACAAGCTCAAGCTCGACGAGATCGTCGCACGCTACGTCCTGGGCGTACGCGAGCGTAACGTTCGCGTCGTCTATCTGCGGCCGTGGCCGCATCAAGACGGTAACCTTTCGATCGAAGCGACCAACGTGGAGATGGTCAAGGCTATCGCCGACGAGTTGCGCGGAGACGGTTTTCGGCTCGGCCGCGCCACGCCAATTCCGCAGTATCGCGGCAACAACCGAATTCTCGTCGGTCTCGCCGCGCTTGCCGTGCCGTCGATCTTCATCCTATTGCTGGACTTCTTCGGATGGTATCGCCGGTGGCTCGCGGCGTCCGCGTACGCACTGACGGTGCTGCTTTACGCGGGCGCCCTGCTCTCGCATCACGACGCCTTTGCCCGCTCGATAATCGCCCTAGCCGGCGCGCTATTCTTTGCCACGGCGGCGTTGTTGGTCTTGGTTCCGGCGTGGAACGAACAACCCGCGCGAAAAACCGGCGAGCAGATCCTGCGCAGTGCCGGTTGGATGCTCGCCGCAACCGGGGTCGCTCTGCTCGGTGCGCTCGTCGTCGTCGGGGTTCTGAGTTCGCCGCTGACGATGGAGGAGATCGAGCGCTTTCGCGGGGTCCGCTTGATCTTGGCGCTGCCCCCGTTGATCGCGCTGCTGCTGTACTTGTTCGATCGCCGCTTCGGCGCTGGCATCGAGCGCCCGCGCGATGTCTTCCTCTCGCCCGTGCTGGCTTACCAGTTGCTGGCCGGCATCGTCATCATTGCGGCGGGCGCCGTCATGCTGGTGCGGAGCGGCAACGAGGGCGATATCGCGCCTTCGCCGTTCGAGCTGACGCTGCGCCACCTACTGACGCACGTATTGAGCGTTCGTCCGCGGTTCAAGGAGTTTCTCATCGGCTTTCCGGCGATGATGGTGCTTCCGGCGCTGCTGTCGCGTCATCGCCGCGCCGTTGGCTGGCTGCTGGCACTCGCTATCGGCGTTGGGGTCGGCGACGTGATCGATACGTTCTCGCATCTTCACACGCCGATTTCGATCTCGCTGCTGCGCATCGTCAACGGTCTGATCGTCGGCGGCATCATCGGAGCGGCGGCAGTTGCCGCATACCGGCGCCTCGCACTCGCGTACCGCGCCCTCTCGCCGTCGGAGTGACGGTGCGCGTGCTGCTCTCCGGCTACTACGGCTTCGGAAATCTTGGCGATGAAGCGCTGCTCGAGGTGATCGCCTGCCAAGTGCGTCGCCGATTTCCTCAAGTTGGGCTGGAAGTGCTTTCGGCAACGCCGCAAACGACGGCGGCGCGTTACGGCGTTGTCGCGACGCCGCGCTGGGATTGGCGCGCCGTTCGTGCCGCGGTGGGCCGTTCCGACGTCGTCCTCTCCGGCGGCGGAGGACTCTTGCAGAACGCGACGAGTCTGAAAAGCTTACTATACTATACGGGAATCGTGCGCGATGCCGTGCGCAAGCGGCATAAGACGATGGTCTTCGCGCAGTCGGTCGGTCCGCTCGATTTTTGGGGGCGTCTCATCGTCGCGCAGTTCTGCAAAGGGCTCGACCGCGCGACCGTCCGTGACGAGCGTTCGCGCGCGCTGCTGCAGAGCATTCTGCCCGGCACGCCCGTCGAGCGGACCGCCGATCCCGTATTTCTCTACGACCTTCCGGAGGGAGGCGTGGATCTCGCCGCCGAGGGGCTCGGGCCCGAGAGCGGACCCTACGCGGTCGTGAGCCTGCGCAGCTCCGCCTCGCCGCGCGACGCGACCCGCATCGTCGCGCGTGCCGTCGACCGTCTAACCAGCCGGCACGGCATCCGTTGCGCGTTCTTGCCGATGGCGGGTGCGGCCGACGCTGCCGTTTCGACCGACGCGATTCGCGCTTGCTCGACGAGCGCGGTGCTGCTTCCCGAATGCACGCTCGAGAAAGCGGCGGCGATTCTGCGCGGCGCGCACGTCGTCGTCGGCATGCGGCTGCACGCGCTCGTTCTGGCAGCGCGCTTCGCCGTCCCGTTTCTCGCGATTCCATACGATCCCAAGGTCGCCGCCCTCTGTGAGGACTTGACCTATCCGCTTCCAGCGCTCTGGGTTCCGGGCGAGCCGGCGCCTTCGGACGAGGCAGTCGACGCGAGCGTCGACGCTCTCATCGCCCAGCGCGATGCCGTATCGTCGCACCTAAAAGGGAGCACCGACGCCGTGCGCGCGGCAGCCGAGCGCAACTTCGACGTCCTCGGACAGCTTTTGTAGTCGGCATGGATTACCGAGAGACGCTCAACCTGCCGCGGACGGCCTTTCCGATGAAGGCCGAGCTGCCGCTGCGCGAGCCCGGCCGCGTCGACTGGTGGCGCGAGCACGGAACGTACGAACGCCGCCTCTCCCGCAACGCGGCTAACGGGCCGTGGATTCTGCACGACGGTCCGCCCTATGCCAACGGCGATTTGCACATGGGCCACTTCCTTGGCATGGTCCTCAAGGACATGTTCGTGAAGATCGCCCTGCTCGACGACAAGTACGCCAAGTTCGTTCCGGGCTGGGACATGCACGGGCTGCCGATCGAGTACGAAACGCTAAAGCACTTGGGCATCAAGGATTTTCATGCCGTCGATCCCCTCGAGTTGCGCGCGCGCTGCCGCGAGCGCGCCATCTATTGGCTCGATCGCCAGCGCGATCAGCGCGTCCGCATGGGAAACTTCGGACTTTTCGATCGACCCTACCGCACGATCGATCCTTCGTTTGAAGCGACCATCGTCAACGCGCTCGCCGATCTAGCCGAGCGGCAGCAAATCTACAAGGGTTTGCGTTCCACGCTCTGGTGCTTCCACGACGAGACGGCGCTGGCCGAAGCCGAAATCGAATACGAACCGCGCCGCTCGCCCTCGATTTACGTGCGATTTACCGCGACGCCCGAGCAGCGCGCCCGCATCCTCGATGCTTTCGCTGCCGGCGCCGCCACGAAGAGCTTGGGGAAGGACGACGTCCCGGTTTCGTTTTTGATCTGGACGACGACGCCGTGGACGCTTCCCGCCAACGTAGCAATTGCGCTGCGCGCCGATGCTGCCTACGGGCTCTACCGCATCGGCGGCGAGGCCGTCATCGTCGCCGAGGCGCTCGCGCAACGCGTTTTCGGCGAGCGTTTCGATGAGGCCGAGCTGCTCGCACGCGCGCGCGGCGAGGCCTTCGACGACCTCGCGGTTCGCCATCCCCTGCTGCCGCGCGATTCGGTCATCGTGCTCGCCGACTACGTCGATTTGGATACCGGAACGGGCGCGGTGCACACCGCACCAGGCCACGGCGCCGACGACTTCGAGACGGGCATGAAGTACGGTCTGCCGATCCTCAATCCCGTCGACGGCGCGGGTCGATTTACTGCCGAGGGCGGCCCCTATGCCGGCATGCACATCTTCAAAGCCAATCCCACGATCATCGAGGACCTGCGCCAGAACGGCGCCTTATGGAGTGCCGCCGAGTACGAGCATTCTTACCCGCACTGCTGGCGGTGCCACAATCCAGTGATTTTCCGCGCTACGGCGCAGTGGTTTTTGGCGATGGATCAAAACGTGCTCCGCCAGCGCACGATCGACGCCACGGACGCCGTCGAGTATGCTCCGGAATGGGGTCGAACGCGTCAGCGCCAGATGATCGAAACGCATCCGGAGTGGTGTCTCTCCCGTCAGCGTACGTGGGGCACACCGATTCCGTCGCTGCTCTGTCTCGACTGCGGCGAGGCCATTCTCGACGCTCGCGTCGCTCGTTTGGCGGCCAAGCGTTTTGCCGCCGTGGGCGCGGGCGCGTGGTGGAGCGATCCGGTCGAGACCTATCTCCCTCACGATTTTAGCTGTCCCAAGTGTCGCGGCAAGCGTTTCGAAAAAGAGAAGAATATCGTCGACATTTGGTTCGAGTCGGGCGTGACGCATCTCGCCGTGCTGGGGCGCGAGGGAATGCCGTGGCCGAGCGATATGGTCATCGAAGGCGCCGACCAGTTCCGCGGATGGTTCCGCAGTTCGCTGATTACCGCGGTCGCAATTCGCGGGCGCGCGCCGTACAAGCGCGTGATGAAGAACGGATGGGTGAACGACGAGGAAGGCCGGCCGATGTCGAAGTCGCGCGGCACCGGCATTAACGCGCTCGAAGCGATGGGCCGCTGGGGCGCGGACGTGCTGCGCCTGTGGGCGGCTTCGGTCGAACCGATCGACGACGTTCGCTTTGGACCCAACGTCATCGATCAGGTCGGCCGCGTCTACCGGAATCTGCGCAACCGCATTCGCTTTATGCTCGGAAATCTCGAGGATCTTGCGGACGAGGCAATCGTCTCGCGCGAGGCGATGGAGCCGATCGATCGCCTCGCCTGCAACGTAACGGACGCGTTCGTCGCCGGCGTCAAAAGTGCGTACGACACCTGTGAAATTCACGATGCGTATCTGCGCGTCGTCGAGTTCGAGAGCGGTATGTCCGGCCTCTACTTCGACGCCCTCAAGGATCCGCTCTACTCGCGCGCGGCCGGCGATCCGCGGCGGCGCAGCGCGCAGTCGGCGCTGCTTTACGTGCTGACGCGCTTTCTTACCGTCTTGGCCCCCGTGCTCTCGTTCACGACCGAAGAAGCGTGGCAGGCAATCCCGCCGGCGCTGCGCGGCGACGCCGAGAGCGTCTTCGACTCGTCGTTCGACGTTTCGCGTCACCGCGGGAGCTTCGAGGGCGACTTGGTGCTCTGGGAAGAGCTTCGGCAGCTACGCGCGCGCGTTGCCGCGTCGAGCAGTCCCCGCGATTTTGAAGCCGCGCTGAATCTGTCCGTCGTGCCGGGGCTGCATAAACGGTTAAGCGCCCTCGGGGATAATCTTCGCGAAGCGTTGGTGGTTTCACAACTCGCGCTTACCTCCGCAGAGAGTGCCGACGGAGACGCGCGCGACGGCGTCGTAGGGTTCGAGCTTACGCCGGCGGCGGGGCAGAAATGCGCGCGCTGCTGGAAGTTCCGCGAGTTGGGTATCGATCCGGCGCATCCGTCGATTTGTGCCGACTGCGCGCAGGTCGTGGCGGCCTTACAAGCCTAAACGGCGGCGCGGTCGCGAAAGTCTGCCCAACGATGCTGCTCGATGGCTTCGCGCGCTTCGGCCATCAACTGGTTCAGCAGATAGACGTTGTGGTACGAGAGCAGGCGCGGCCCCAGCATCTCTT
>DATAPM010000070.1:0-2002 GCA_036265225.1 Vulcanimicrobiaceae bacterium | reverse complement strand
CTCCAGCTCGTGAATCAAGTCGAACCCCGGCAGAATGTCGTCGGTGCCGGCGACGATGCGAATGCCGTTTTGGTGAAGCAGCGCTACCATCTCGAGATATGCCTTCGCCGAAGCGGCATACTTCGCGTCGAGTCCCGGGCCGACGGGCAGTCCGCCGGTCGTCAAGGTGCGCCGCACCTGCGCGGGGAGCCAGCCCGCGATCTCGGCGAACCCGGTGGATTCGATGTTGCCGGTGCGCGTCATCGTATCGGTGTAGAAGATTCCGACCGTGGGGTCGCTGACGATTTCTTTACTTTTGAGCAGTTCGATGAAGTCTTTGACCGCCTGGCTCTGCAGATCGATCGTACCGGCGCGCTCCGCCGTCGCCGTCAAGCGTACCGGCGTCTGTGTCTCGTTCTTCACGTCGGGCATGAAGTTCAAGAAGAGAAAATTGACGTGCTGGATCTCGTCAAACCCTTCGTTCACGGCATCCTGCGCCAGCATTCCCGACGGAATGTGGCCGCTGACGCGCATGCCCTGTGCGTGCGCCTCCTTCACGATCACCGGCACGAGCTCGGGATCCATCGAGCTGTAGATCTTGATCTGCACCGCTCCGGTCTTTTTCCACGAACGCACTTGCTCGATGGCCTCGCTCGGGGTTCCGGTCGTCGTACCGATCGGCGCGGTGTACTTGCCGGTGCCGTCCATCAATCCGGCAATGATGACGCGCGGGCCGATCAGGTCGCCCCGGGCGAACTGCGCTTGCGTCTTGGCGATATACTCCGGCGCGTTGCCGGGATCGCGAATCGTGGTGACGCCTTCGGCCAAAAGGCGCGGACCGAAGCTCGCGTCGAGGTGCATGTGCGAGTTCCACAACCCCGGCAGCAGCGTCTGCCCGCTGCCGTCGATGCGGCGCGCGTCGCCGGGGACGCTCGTTTCGGGCCCACCGACGGCGACGATCTTCTCGCCGGAAATGACGACCGTCGAGTTCGGCACCAGCTTTCCGCCGGGCGAATCGAAGAGCGTGATGCCGGTTATCGCGATTGCCGTTGCAGAGCGTTGCGGCAGCGTGCGCGCGATTTGGCCGCCGAGCTCGGCCGTGCGCTCGTTCTGCGCGTCGAACAGCTGCGGCAGCGTGGCCTTCCAGCCGCTGCGAACGACCGCGCCCCAAATACTTCCCGACATAAAGAGCTCGCCGTTCTGATCGAGCCAGAGCGGTATCGGTGAGAAATCGAGACCCGTCGCTTCGTACATGGTGACTCGCTCGCTCTTTGCTCCGCTCGAAACGGTGAGCGTCTTGAGCTTCGTAACTTGGGTCGAACCGCTGGGCCAGAGCCGCAGCGTCGCATTCGGGGCCCGCATTGCCGCGCGCACCATGACCGCGCCCTCCTCGGGCGATCCGTCCATGCTGGGGTAAAATCGCGCTGGCGTGTTGGAGTGCGTCTCGTTTTCGGCCGCGTTGCTCCACGTCGCCTTACCGTCGTGCGTGGAAAATCGTTCGTTGACGGTCACCTTCAGATAGTTGTATCCGGTCGTATGAAGGTTGGAGATCAGTCCGGTGCCGTCCACGGCGATCGCGCTGCGCACCTTGGGTCCGCGCCCACGATCGGTGAACTCGAAACGCACCTGGCGCGAACCATCGGGCATCCGCACGGTTGTCTGCGATCCTTTGACCACCCCCGACGAAACGTAATCGTACTGCAGCGTCTCCCCGGCGAGCTTGGCCGCGACCCATCGCGGCGACGCCCAGGCGAGCGCCGCGGCAGAGCCGACGCCGGCCAGCCAGGTGCGGCGGCGCACTGGCTGCGCTCCGGCCATGCAACGATGAACGCCGCTCTCGAGCGGAAGACCGAAGAGGACTTCGTGGCGTCGAATTCGGCAGGTGCACATGAGCGGCAGTTCGCCGCGGCCGCGGGATTCGATTCCTACGAAACGCATATCGGCCGTGAAGCCGGCTCGCTATGCTCGAACGGTCGACATGAGCTATTTGCCGTCCGGCTCGCACCTTCGAACAACCGTTCGA
>DATAPM010000069.1:0-2912 GCA_036265225.1 Vulcanimicrobiaceae bacterium | reverse complement strand
GATGACGTGAGCCCGGTGCGAGCCATTCCCATCGAAGCGCGGAGCGCCAGCGCGCGCAACTGCCGGCTGTCGAGAGGCGCGTCGGTCGCAACGACAATGATGATGCTTCCGCTCCCGAGCCGCCCGCGCAAAGCGGTGCGCTTGGGGTAGATGGGCCGCAGTTCGCCCGCCAGCTTCTGGCCGACTGGTACCCCCACGATCGTAAGCTGCCGCCGGCTGCTCCCGGTGTTATCGTTGACCAAGACTCCGACGCGGTATCCGCCTTGGTCGGTGCCGGTAACGCGTGAAGCCGAGCCGATCCCGGCGCGAAAGCCGAACGCGTTCATTCCCGTTCCCGCGCCAACGCTGCCGCGCGCGAACTGTCCGGGCGCCGCGGAGTCGAGCAACCGAACTACGTCGGCGGCGCTGACGCTGCGCGCTTGGATGTCGTTGAGGAGCGCATCGTCGCACTCGGCCACCACCGGCAGCGGCACGTCGTCGCCCCGTCCCACCTTGGGATGGTGCTCGATCACCCAGCTGACCACCCCATCGCCGGCGCGGCCGATGTCCAGCGTATCGGTCAGGACGACCGGCTCCTCGAGATACCCGGACTCCTCGATCCAGTGCGTTCCCGTCATTTCGCCGTTACCGTTAAAAGCAAAGAAAGCGGCCGAGACCTTGTGATCCCAGGGGTCGGCGTTGGGCAGAACGGCAGTTGCGCCGGTCCGGACGTCGGTGCCCTCGATCTTGGTAACGTGCCCAACTTGAACTCCGGCGACATCGGTTATTGCGTCTAGCGGGCCGGTGGCGAATAATCCAAAGTGAAACGGTAAAACGGCGCCGGCAGGCGCGGTCGCCAGGGCAAGCGCGAGCGCCGCGCAGGCAGGAATCACTAGGTAGGAACGCATCCGCGTTGCATTGGATTCCGCCAAAGTCCGGCCTGCAGGCGCGTCCGTCAACCGCGGGAAAGCAGTATTGAAATCCCGTCAGATTAAGAGGAGGGTCCGTCATTCTTTCGGTTCCGGAGAAACTCAAGGTCGCGAAGCTGTGGGAGAACCTCTCGGTTCCCGAGCTCATCGAACAGGCGCTGGCGCGGGGCGAAGGCGTACTCGGCGAGGACGGCCAGCTCATCGTCGACACGCGGCCGCATACCGGGCGCTCTCCCAAAGACAAGTTCTTCGTCCGCGAGCCCTCGAGTGAGGCGCACATCGACTGGAACGACGCGAACCAGGCCATCGACGAAGCCAAGTTCGACGCCCTCTGGGAGCGCGTGACGGCCTATCTCTCGGAACGCGAAGCCTATTCCCTGGACTGCTACGTCGGAGCCGACGATCGCTATCGCGTGCCGCTGCGTGTGTACACGGAGCTGGCCTGGCATAACCTCTTCGCTCGCCACCTCTTCATCACGCCCGAACACGCCGATCCCAACTTCACGCCGGAGTTCACCGTCGTCGATGCGGCGCTTTTCCAAGGCAGTCCCGAGCGCGACGGCACCCGCACCGGTACGTTTATTTTGGTGAACTTCGCGCGGCGCATCATTCTGATCGGAGGGACGCGCTACGCCGGCGAGATCAAAAAGTCGGTTTTTACCGTGATGAACTATCTGCTGCCGCTGCGCGAAACGCTGCCGATGCATTGTTCCGCCAACGTCGGCCACGCCGGCGACGTCGCGATCCTTTTCGGCCTCTCGGGAACGGGCAAGACGACGCTCTCCTCGGACTCGACGCGCCCGCTCATCGGAGACGACGAGCACGGCTGGTCGGCCGACGGCGTCTTTAATTTCGAGGGCGGCTGCTACGCCAAGGTCATTCGTCTTTCCGCGACGGCCGAGCCCGAAATATGGGCGGCGACCCATCGCTTCTCGACCGTGCTCGAAAACGTCGTTTTCGACGAGCGCGCGCGCGCTCTCAACGTCGACTCGGACGAGAAGACCGAGAATACCCGTGCCGCCTATCCGCTCGAGTACATCCCAAACGTGGTGAAGTCGAGCAAGGCCGGCCATCCCTCGACGATCATCATGCTAACCGCCGACGCGTTCGGCGTGCTACCGCCGATCACGAAGCTCTCCCGCGAACAGGCGATGTATCACTTTCTCTCCGGTTACACCGCCAAAGTCGCCGGCACCGAGCGCGGGATCAGCGAGCCGCAAGCCACGTTTTCGACGTGCTTCGGTGCGCCGTTCATGGTCCATCATCCGACCGTCTACGCGCGCCTGCTCGGCCGAAAGATCGACGAGCACGACGTGTCGTGCTGGCTGGTCAACACCGGCTGGACGGGCGGCCCGTACGGCATCGGTCATCGCATGTCCATCGCCCACACGCGGGCTATGGTCAATGCTGCAATCGAGGGGCGCATTCCGGGAGAGTACGAGACCGAGCCTTTCTTCGGTTTGGCCATTCCTAAGAGCGTGCCGGGGGTGCCGCACGAGGTGCTCAATCCGCGCAACGCCTGGGCGGATAAGGCCGCATACGACGAGCAAGCGCGCAAGCTCTCGCAGCTATTCTTCGACAACTTCAAGCGCTTCGAGATGCACGTCAGCGAGTCGGTGAACGCCGTGGCGATACGCCCGCTTGCTAGGTCCTAATCCCCGCTTCACGCGCCGGACGCCCCGACCCGGTAGTATCGAGGCCATGAAGATCAACCTCCTGAGCGCCGCCGCCTTGATTGCGGCGATCGCTATTCCGCTGGGTGCCAGCGCCCAGCAAAACCCAAATTCGGGCGGTCGCGGACATCACGCAACGACGACGCCCAGCCACGCGAAGATCTCGCATCGCTGGCAGAAACGGCTCGGCGGCCTGAACTTGTCGAGCGATCAACAGCAGCGCGTTCAATCGCTCATCGACCGTTATTCTCAAGATCATCCCGAAGGAAGCCCGCGCGATCCCGGTGCCAGTCGCGAATTGCGGAAGCAGATCATGGGCGTACTGAACACC
>DATAPM010000068.1:0-9018 GCA_036265225.1 Vulcanimicrobiaceae bacterium | reverse complement strand
CGATGGAACCCGTCGCGCCGATGACGACGGCGGTCGCCGTCGGCGCATCGACCTCCATTTCGTCGGCGCCGCGAAAGAGGCTCGCCACGCCCGCGGCGATGGTTAACGAGTTGCCCGTGGTGACGGGAATGGGAGAGCGCGCGTTGATCGTGACGCCGGCATCGCCGATGACGCCCGTGAACGCGCCGAGACCGGCGACGTCGGCTCCCAACTCTGCGCCGATCGCAATGGCTCTCAAAACGCGATCGTAGACTTCTTCACGCGGAAAGTCGACCATCTGTTCGGCCAGCAGCGGCGCCGCCACGAACCAGCCTTCGGTCTCGCGGCCGTCGGGCGTTTTGACCCCGGTGACGTGCACGGCGGCGTACGACGGCATCCACTCCATGATTTTACGGAGGATCGGCTCGCCCTTGCCTTTCGCGCCGGGTTCGTAGCGCGCGATGTCGTCGAACGAGAGCGGATGGATGACGAAGCAGAAGCGTTTCAAGTCGCGCTCCCCGCTTCCGCTTCGCGCTTGAGCGCGGCTAGCATCATCTCGCTGTTCTCGCGCACCTTCTTCTGCAGCGTCGGACCAATCAGCTCGGCAAGCGTCGGAACGCCGAAATCGAAATCGACGCCGAGTACGACGTGGGTAGCTCCTTCGCGGTACTCGAACGTCCACGCACCCTCGAATTTATCGAGATCGCCTTCGATCAGCTTGTAATCGATTCGCATGGCGGCGTCGTCGAAGCGGTCCTCTTCCGTCCACTCGATCGGTGCCTCTTCTACCAGCGTCTTCCAGCGCGAAACGACCGCATCGGGACGCCGTTCCACGATACTGATCGTTTCGACGTCGGGCATAAACTGTGGAAAGCGTTCTTGATCCTTGGCCAGATCGTAGACGCGGCGCGCCGGGGCATCGATCACGATCTTACTTTCGACATACGGCATTTACGAATCTCAGAGCGAGCCGAGCTTCTCGTGTGCGGTGGCGACGCCGGCACGCAGAGCCGATAGCGCAGTATCGATTTCGTCCGCGCTAACGATCAGCGGCGGTTCGAGACGGATGACGTGCTGCGCGTTGAGCGTCCACGCCGCGGTCACGCCGCGTTTGAGCATCTCGGGAATGATCCAGCCTCCGTAGCCTTCCTTGGTCAGTTCGATGCCGACGAGCAGACCGAGTCCGCGGGCTTCGCGCACGACGGCCGGAAACTCGGCAGCAATTTCGCGCGCGCCCTGGAGCAGCTGCGCCCCGCGCGTTTGTGCTCGCTCCGCCAGGTCTTCTTCTTCGAGCACGTCGAGCGCCGCAAGCGCCGCCGCGCAGGCCAGCTCGCTTCCGCCAAAGGTCGAGGTATGCACCAGCGGGGTCTTTCCGAAGGCGCGATTCCAGACGCCGGGGCGGGCGATGAAGGCGCCGACCGGAACGACGCCGCCGGAGAGGCCCTTGGCCAGCGTCATCACATCCGGAACGACGTCGTCGCGGTTGCACGCGAAGCGGTAGCCGCAGCGGCCCAGGCCCGTCTGCACTTCATCGGCGACAAAGAGCGCCCCGGTCGCGTCGCAAATCTCTCGCACCGCTTTGAGATACCCCGGCGGCGCGACGTTTACGCCGCCTTCGCCCTGCACCGGCTCGACGACGAAGGCCGCCGCTTCGTGCAGAGCAGCTTTCAGTGCGGCGATATCGGCGTAGGGCACGCAGAGCGAATCGGCGAGCAGCGGCCGGAACGGAGTCTGAAACGTCTCGCGCCCGCTGACCGAGAGTGCGCCAAGCGTCTTTCCATGATAGGCGTCGGCGGTGCCGACGATCTTCGCGCGTCCCGTCGCCGCGCGGGCGAGCTTAATCGCGCCTTCGATCGCCTCGGTGCCGCTATTGCACCAGAACGAGATCTGCAGATCGCCGGGCGCAAGCTCCGCGAGGCGCCGCGCCGCGCGCCCGAGCATCACGTTGAACATGGTTTTCCCGGAGAGTGCGATTAGCTCGAGCTGCGCGCGCACGGCCTCGACGACCCGCGGATGGTTGTAGCCGAGCGTAAACACGCCGTAGCCGCCGGCAAAATCGAGATAGGCCTTACCGTTTTGATCCCAGATCGTGGAACCGCTCGCGCGCACTTCAACCGGCGATCCGGAGAGCTTCATAACGCGCGCCAGTGGCGGATTGACGTAGAGTTTGTAGTTCTCGTACGTTTCGTCGGCTAGCGCCTGCGGTGAAGATGCGCCGTAAAGCGTCTCGCGTCCCTCGATCATCGCCGGCCCGGATTCTTCCGGCCCCGTTGCCGTTTCACGCCGCGACCGCAGATTGCGCTTCGAGGCGCGCGACGGTCTCGTCGATGACGCCTAGCGTCTCTTGAGCGCTTTCTATACGCATGATCCGCTCGCGCAGTGCGGCGGCACCTGGGACTCCCTTGAGGTAGAGCGCGACGTGCTTGCGCATCTGCGGGACGGCGCGCGCTTCACCCAGCTCGGCAACCATCGTGCGATAGTGCACCACGGCGAAACGCAGGCGGTCGGCGGCGGAAGGAAGCAGCTGCGCTTCGCGGTCTTCCATGAGATCGCGAATCTGGGAGATCAGCCATGGATTACCCAGCGTGGCGCGGCCGAGCATGATCGCATCGACGCCGCTCTCGCGCATCCGCTGCATCGCCACGTGCGGATCGTCGAGATCGCCGTTACCGATAACCGGGATGTCGATGGCGCGCTTGAGCCGCGCGATATGCTCCCAGTCGGCCTCGCCGCGATAGAACTGCTTCGCCGTGCGAGCGTGCAGCGTGACCGCCTGCACGCCGGCCTCCTGCGCGCGCCGGGCGACGTCGCAATAAACCAGCGCGTCTTCGCTCCACCCAAGGCGCATCTTCATCGTCACCGGACAATCCACGGCGGCAACCACGGCGCGCATAATTGCCTCGCAGCGATCCGGATCGCGCAGACAGGCCGACCCCCCGTTCGTCTTGGTGACCTTTGGGGCGGGGCAGCCAAAGTTGATGTCGACGATATCGGCGCCGCATTCGCGCACGACCTTCGCCGCTTGCGCCATCGTCTCCGGATCGTCGCCCCAGAGTTGCGTCGCCACCGGCTTCTCCAGACCGTGCTGATCGATCATCTCCATGGTTCGGCGACTGCCAAAGCGCAGGGCGTTCGACGAAACAAACTCCGTCACGGTCAGGCCCAAGCCAAAGGGGCGGTAGAGCGCGCGCATGGTGCGATTGGTCACACCCGACATGGGCGCGAGAATCAAGGGCGGCCAGACTTCGATCGAACCGATCCGCAACGGCGCGGGGCGCATCGTTTGGAGATTAGCCGCCATCGTGGAAAAGCCTCAGTCCCAACAGGCTCAGGTGCGGATCGACCTCATCTACGACGGGCGTCTGCTTGGAGACGATGTCGGCCAGACCGCCAGTTGCAACCACGCGCGCCGCAACGCCCATCTCCCCGCGCATCCGCGCGACGACCGCTTCGACCTGTCCGGCGAAACCGTAGACGATGCCGCTCTGCAGCGCCTCGTGGGTGTTGCGCCCGATCGCGCGCCCCGGCGTTTCGATGGCTATCTGCGGCAGCTTCGCGGTGCGCCCGATCAGGGCGTCGATCGAGACGGTCACGCCCGGCGCGATTGCTACGCCGAGGTACTCTCCCACCGGCGAAATCGCAATGAAGACGGTGGCGGTGCCGAAGCTGATGACGATGAGCGGCGAACCGAAACGCGCGCGCGCGCCGATCGCCGCAGCAACCAGATCCGAACCGACCTCCGCCGGATTCTCGGTGACGACCGGAATGAGGCGCTGCTTCTCCGGCCGCAAAAACCGCGGCGTCGTCCCGAGGAAGCGTAAGCAAGCCGACTCGAGCACCGGATCGAGTTTTGGAACGACGCTGGCGATCGCGACGTCGTCGATCTCTTCGGTGGTCACGCCGCTGGTGCTGAAGAGCTGCGTGAAGAAGACGCCGTATTCGTCGGGCGTGCGGCGTAGCTCGGTGGTCACGCGCCAAGTATTCTTCAGTTCGCCGTCGGCGAAGCAGCCGAGTTTGGTTTCCGTGTTGCCGACGTCGATCGTTAAGAGCATCGCATCAACTCCTCGACCGCGTCGAGTAGCCGCGCGGCCAGCGTCGTTTTGTCGGCATTGCCGAGATCGCGCCGCTCCGATTCGCCCCAGAGAAGCACCAGAGCGTTTTCGCCGGTTCCAAAACCGCGCTCGCCGCGCACGTCGTTGACCGCGATCGCGTCGAGGTGCTTGCGGCGCAGCTTCTCGCGCGCCCGTTGCTCGTGCGCGTCGGTTTCGGCGGCGAATCCGACCAAGAACGTCTCGCCCTTACGCTCGCCGAGCGCCGCGAGAACGTCGGGATTGGGTGCCAACTGCACGGCGAGCCCTTCGCCGGTTTTCGCCAGTTTCGAGGGCGAGCTCTCGGCCGGGCGCCAATCGGCGACGGCCGCGGTGGCGATCGTCAGGTCGGCGCCGACGGCGTGGCGCATTGCGGCTTCGTAGAGCTCGGTCGCGCTGGTAATGCGAACGACCTCGATGCCGGCCGGCGGCTCGAGCAACGTCGGACCGAGCAGCAGCGTGACCTGCGCGCCGCGCAGGGCCGCTTCGCGAGCGATCGCGATTCCCGTAGCGCCCGTCGAGGCATTACTCAGAAAGCGAATCGGGTCGAAAGCCTCGCGCGTCGGGCCGGCGGTGATCGCGACGCGTTTTCCATCGAGCGAACGGCGGCGCGCCAGCGCGCGTTCCAGAGCTTCGATCAGCCGCTCCTCCGACGCCAGCCGCCCGGTGCCATTCTCGCGCTCGGCCAGAAAACCGCGTTCCGGGTCGACGAACTCGTAACCGCGCCCGCGCAACGCTGCGAGATTCGACTGCGTAACGTAATCTTCGTACATCGCTTCGTTCATCGCCGGTGCGAGAATCCGGGGAATGCGCGCCGCCAGCAGCGCCGCGGTCAGCAGATCGTCGGCGATTCCGGCGGCCAGCTTGGCGATCAGGTTCGCCGTCGCCGGAGCGACGAGTGCAACTTCGGCCTCTCGTACCAGGCGAATGTGCGGAATGCGCTCGGGAGCATCCCAGAGTGACGTATAGACCGGCCGCGCGGTCAGCGACGCAAAAGTCAGCGGACTAATAAAGCGCTCCGCTTCGGCGGTCATCACAACGTCTACGCGCGCCCCACGCTGCACCAGGGCACTGGTCAGCGCCGCCGCCTTATACGCCGCGATGCCGCCGCTAATCCCGAGAAAGATTCGCGCGTCTTTCACGATTCGATCCACAGGTTGTCGATCAAACGCGTCGTTCCGAAGCGCGCCGCGCCGACGATGATAGCGGGCGGTCGGAGACGCTCGATCGGCTCGAACGTTCGCTCGTCGACGACGTCGAGATAGTCGAGTTTCGCTACCGGGCTGAGCTGCGCGCTCCCGGCCGCGATCGCAACGTCTCGACCGCTACCGGCCTCCAGCGCTGCGCGCATCGCCTGCAGCGCGCGCCGCAGCGTTGGCGCCGCGGCGCGTAGCGTGGCGTCGAGATATTGGTTGCGGCTCGACATCGCCAGACCGTCGCTCTCACGCACCGTCGGAACGATGACTACCTCTACCGGAAAGTCGAGCTCGCGGATCGTCTTGCGTAAAATGACGGCTTGCTGGGCGTCCTTTTGCCCGAGGAAGAGCACGTCGGGGCGAACGACGTTCAGCAGCTTGGCGATCACCGTCGTCACCCCGCGAAAATGATGCGGCCGGAACGCGCCTTCAAAGGTCGTGCCGAGCGGGCCAACGTCGACGTACGTGGTAAATCCGTGCCCGTACATCGTCGCCGCTTCGGGAGCGAAGAGCACGTCCACGCCGGCTCCCTCCAGCTTGGCGCGGTCGCCGTCGCGGTCGCGGGGATAATTCGCGAGATCTTCGTTGACGCCGAACTGAAGCGGATTGACGAAGAGCGAGACGCCGACCGACGCGCAGCGCGCGCGGGCGCGCCGCACCATCTCGAGGTGTCCCTCGTGCAGCGCCCCCATTGTGGGCACGAATCCAAGCGGGCGCGGCGACGCGCCGAAGAGCGCTCGGGCGCGCGCAATATCTATAGCTTCGTCCATACGCGATGTTACGCGCGCGTCACCCGAAGAATCGTGCGCCCGACGACGAACGGGGCTCCGACCGGCAAAGGCACCTCGCCGACGACGGCGCGGCCCTCAACCTTAGTTCCGTTGCGGCTGCGAAGGTCAGTCAACCGAATCGTTCCGGCCCCCTCGATAGCTAGACGGGCATGCTTACGTGAGACGTAGCGGTCTAAGGCCAAGCAGGCCTCAGCCTGGCCGTCATCACGTCCGATGGTGATCTCCCGCTCGAACGGCCACGTCTTACCGTCGAGCGGGCCGCTAAGCACTTCTAGCAGGTACATAGAGCCGCCAAGCCCTTCTCTAGGCGGTCCGGCCGCCTCCTGGCATCCTACCCCGGAGCCCAGGCCTAAGAACTCTCCAAGCTGGGGACGATACTAAGAAGGTAATGACGGATAACCGGATCGAGGAGCTCCTGCGGCTTATCGAGGCCGAACCCGAGGGGCTGCACACCGCCGAGCTTTTGGTCGCCCGCGACGTTCTGGCGCGGCTCGCGGGAAAGACCATCGCGTCGGCCGGCGTCGACGAGAGCCGTATCACGATCGAGACCTCGGACGGCGCGCGCTATTACTTCTACGGATTTCTGGGCGCGCACACGCCGAGTTAAGATTCGATCTCGCGCGCCGCAAAAACCGCGCCGAGATACGCGTGCATAAGGCTGACGCCCCCCTGAACGTAGACGTCATACGGCGGCCGCAACGGCGCGTCGCACGACAGCTCGATGGTCGCGCCGCTAACGAACGCGCCGCTCGACATCAGAACCGGATCGGCATAACCGGGCACTGCTCCGGGCTGCGGCCGAAAGCGCGCGTTGACCGGCAGCGCTCGCTGCAGTCCTTCGGCAAAACGCGAAAGCAGCTGCGGCGAGCCCAGTCGAATCGCCTGAACGATATCGCTGCGCGTCGCGCCGGCCGCCGGTTCGACTTCATAACCGAGCGCGGCAAAAAGCGCGGCGAAAAAGTCGAGTCCGCGCAAACATTGATCGACGATCAGCGGCGCGAGAAAGAGTCCTTGCACCAGCGCGCGTCCGAAGCCCAGCGTCGGACCGAGCGCACCGCCCAAACCCGGTGCGTACAGACGCGCCGCAACGCGTTCGACGAGATCGGCGCGGCCGGCGACGTACGCGCCGGCCGGCGCAATCGATCCGCCCAAGTTCTTGATCAGCGAACCCATGATGAGATCGGCGCCGGCGGGTAGCGGTTCGCGTTCTTCGACGAGCTCGCCGTAACAGTTGTCGACCAGAACGCTTGCCGCGGGAGCTAGGCGCTTTACCTCTGCGTAGGCCGCCTCGCACTGCGCGACCGAAAGCGCGCGCCGCGGCGCGTAACCGCGGGATCGCTGCACGAAGACGGTGACGACGTCGGGCGTCAGCGCTTGTGCGAGGGCGCGGACGTCGATGCCGCCGCCGTCGAGCAAGGAAACCTCGCGATATTCGATACCCTCGTGCACCAGGGAGTTGGGTGCGTCGCAGATGGCGTTGCGCAACGTATCGTACGGCCGGCCCGAGATTGAGAGCAGCGTTCGGCCACGCGGCGTACAGGCCGCCAGCGCGGCGACGATGGCGTGCGTACCGCTGACGATCGAGAGCCTAGCCAACACGCGTTCGGCGCCGAGGACCCGCGCCAGCAGCGATTCATAACGATCGCGAGCCGTATCGTCGTATCCGTATCCGGTGGTTCCTGCGAGATCGCTTTCGGCCATGCCTTCGTCGAGAAATGCCTGCAGCACGCCTGCGGCGACGCGCTGCTGCGCCGGATAGGCCAGCGACGCCGTCGTCTCTTCCGCTCGCAGCGCTGCATCGCGAACGCGACCGCCAATAGCGAAGCGTTCGCAGAGCTCCCGGATCACGCCGCGTCGCTCAGGTGGCGCTCGTACGCGCGCACGAACGGGTAGTAGATGATCGTCGCAATCACGATATTGAGTGCGGCGAGCGCAATGGCGCGCAGATCGTGCGTCGCAAGATACGTCGAGGCAAAGGTCGGGATCAACGACGGCATGTATAGTGCGGCTCGCGCCACCAAACCGCCGGCAACGACGGCGTACGTAACGGTCGCCAGCACGATCGGTGCGGCGACGAACGGCACGATCAAATGCGGATTGAAAACGACCGGTGCGGCAAAGAGCAGCGGTTCGTTAAGATTGAAAAGCGCGGGTAGAATGGTTATGCGACCAACGCGCCGCAGGCGCGGAACGCGCGAGAAGGCGAGCAGCGCCGCGAGCGGCAGCGTCGCACCGGCTCCGCCTGGAAAGACGAAAAGGAAGAGCGAGACGACGACGATATACGGCAGCGGCTGATGTTGCGCGTACGCGTTGGTGTTTTGCATTTGCATGGTCAGATAGACCGGTGTGACGATAGCCGCCAGGACGGCCGGTCCGTGCACGCCCACGCTCCACAGCAGCGTCTCGATCGTGACGATCGCGACGAGGGCGAGATACGTGTCTCCCAGCCGGGCGACGGGCTGCATCGCAGCGGCAATCTCCGAAGCGATCGACACGTGCAGCGCAAAGAGCGCTGCAAAGGCGGCGATGGTTAAAGCGGCGGCTAACCAGCCGGCGAGCGCCGCGGAAAACCGCCGGCGCAGCAGAGAGGTAAACCCGCCGGCGACGCCCGTCGCGATGATCGCGACGAAGAGTCCCGACGCACCCAGTACCCGCAAATATCCCACGGCGTCGGGGCCGTACGGGCGCGGCAAAGCCAGGGCGAAAGCGGCCACGCTCGCCAGTAAAAGAGGCGCTATGCGGTAGTGTGTCTGGCGCGCCAGTCGCAACGGCAGCACGATGACGAGCGCGAACGCCATCACGCCGAAAGCCGGCAGCAAAGCCGAGGCTACGCGCAGACCGAGCGTCGCGTCGTGGTTACCCGACGAAAACTGAAGGCCGAGCATCGCGCAGAACGCAACGGCCAGCGCAATGAAGCTCCAGGGCAGCGCGTCGCGGACGGCCACGACAAATGGTAACTCGCCG
>DATAPM010000067.1:0-3416 GCA_036265225.1 Vulcanimicrobiaceae bacterium | reverse complement strand
GTTGGAGCCATAGTCATAGCGAGGCTACTTTCCACGAAGGCGGCAAGTGTTCCGTCGGCGCATTAGGGCGCCATGGAGAAGGTCTACGCTTCCTGCGCCGAGGCCGTCGCCGACATTCCCAACGGGGCGTCGCTCGCCGTGGGCGGGTTTGGCCTCAACGGGATTCCCCACAACCTCATCGAGGCGCTCCTGGAGCAGGGAGCAACCGGCTTGGTGACGGTTTCGAACAACTGCGGTGTCGACGGTTGGGGGTTGGGCGTGCTGCTCGATAACCGCCGCATCCGCCGTACGACCGGCTCCTACGTCGGTGAGAACCGAGAGTTCGAGCGGCAGTACCTTTCCGGGGAGCTCGAAGTGGAGCTCGTTCCCCAAGGAACCCTAGCCGAGCGTTTGCGCGCCGGCGGCTGCGGAATCCCCGCCTTCTACACGCCCGCCGGCGACGGGACGCTGGTCGCCGACGGCGGCCTGCCATGGCGCCATCGCTCCGATGGCAGCGTTGAAATCGCCTCGCCTAAGAAGGAAACGCGCGTCTTCGACGGCCGCGAGTACGTGCTCGAGCGCGGGATCATCTGCGATTACGCGATGGTTCGCGCCTCGAAGGGCGATCGATCGGGAAACCTCGTCTTTCACAAAACGACGCGTAACTTCAATCCACTTTGCGCGATGGCCGGAAAGATCACGATCGCCGAAGTCGAGGAGCTAGTCGAACCGGGCGCGATCGACCCGGAGAGCGTGCACCTTCCCGGAATCTTCGTGCAGCGCATCGTGCACGTTGGACCGCAAGGAAAGCGCATCGAGCGAGTCACCACACGTCCGACGCCAAGCTCAGGACAGGCTCGGGGGTAAAAAGAAGATGCCACTAACGCGCGCGCAGCTTGCCGCACGAGTCGCGCAGGAACTGCGCGACGGGCAGTACGTCAACCTCGGCATTGGTTTGCCGACGCTCGTGCCCAACTATGTGCCGTCCGACGTAACGGTCACGCTGCAAAGCGAAAACGGAATTCTCGGAATGGGCCCCTACCCGTACGAAGGCGAGGAGGACGGGGATTTGATCAACGCCGGCAAGGAGACCGTTACGGTACTTCCCGGCGCCTCGTTCTTCGATTCGTCGCTCTCGTTCGGCATGATTCGCGGCGGTCACATCGACCTAGCGGTGTTGGGCGCGATGCAGGTTTCCGAGCAGGGCGATTTAGCGAACTGGATGATCCCCGGCAAGATGGTCAAGGGCATGGGCGGCGCGATGGACTTGGTTCACGGGGCGAAACGCGTTATCGTGATGATGGAGCACGTCGCGAAAGGAAATGTGCACAAGATCCTGCGCCAGTGCTCGCTGCCGCTTACGGGAAAGCGCGTCGTCCAACGCATCATCACCGACATGGCGACGATCGACATCGGGCCCGAGGGTTTAGTGCTTCGCGAGCTCGCTCCCGGCGTGACCGTCGAAGAAGTCACCGCAGCGACGGAACCGGAGCTAAAGATTCCCATCGAGCCGATGGTGATGGAAATTCCGAACTCGGTTTGAGCGCCAAAGGAAGGAGCCAGTGAGGGGATGCCGGATACACCGGCATCCCCTTTCTCTTTTGGAGGCAGCATAATGAAGGTTAAGCGTTCCGCGCTTCGGCATGGCGCAATTGCGCTGGTTTTTGCGATGTTCTTCGCATTCGTCGGGGCCGGCACGGTGCTCGCCGCGCAGGCGCACATGGACTCGGCGCTATCGAGCCTGCAGACGGCACTTAGCGAACTCAATCAAGCCGACGCCGACAAAGGCGGACATCGCGCCAACGCGATCAAGCTCGTCAAGGAAGCCATCACCGAAGTCAACGCCGGGATTCAAGCCGGCAAATAGCGCGCGGTTAGGCCGTTAGATCTTTGAACTGCGTGTGATAAAGCCGCGAGTACAGGCCGCTGCGCGCCAACAACGTCGCGTGGCGGCCCGACTCCACGATCCGGCCTTCGTCGACGACGAAGATGACGTCGGCCGCCAGCACGGTCGAGAGGCGGTGAGCAATCACCAAACTGGTGCGGCCCCGCATTACCACTTCGAGCGCTTTCTGAATCGCGGCCTCGTTTTCGTAATCGAGCGAGCTCGTCGCTTCGTCGAGGATGAGAATCCGCGGATCTTTGAGCAGCACCCGCGCGATGGCGAGCCGTTGACGCTCTCCCCCTGAAAGTTTGTGGCCGCGCTCGCCCACAACCGTGTCGTAGCCTTGCGGCAGCGCGGCGATAAAATCGGCGATGTTTGCGGCACGCGCCGCGACCTCTAGTTCCGCATCGGTGGCGTCGGGCTTACCGTAACGGAGATTGTTGCCGATCGTGTCGTGGAAGAGGTAGGTTTCCTGCGTGACGATGCCGATGTCGCGGCGCAACGATTCCAGCGTTACCGTTCGCACGTCGTGACCGTCGACGAGCACCCGCCCTTGCTGCGGATCGTAAAAGCGCGGGACTAAGCCGGTGATCGTGGTCTTACCCGCGCCAGAAGGCCCGACGAACGCCGCCACTTCACCGGGGCGAACCTCGAAGGAAATGCCGCGCAGCACTTCGCGCGAAGGATCGTAACCAAAGGCGACGTCCTCGAAACGGATGCTGCCGCTCACGCCGGGCAAGGCAATGGCTCCTGGCGGATCGTACTCTTCCGGCGTCATGTCGAGGTAGTCGAAGATGCGCTCGAAGACCGCTAGCGCGCTGACGATTTGCACCTGAATGCCGGCCAGCGCTGCGGCTGGGCCGTAGAGGCGGCCTTGAATGAAAGAAACAAAGGCCACGATGACGCCGACTTGCAGTCCTGCAGCGATCGCCATCCAGCCGCCGCCAAACCAAACGACTGCAGGCCCGACCACGACCATCGCCGTGACCGACGCTAAGAACCAGCGCCCGACCATTGCCAGGTTGATTTCGAGCTGCATCAGGTTCGTGCCGACGCGATAGAAGCGGGCGCGTTCGTACGCTTCGCGCGCGAACGACTTGATCAGCGTGATGCCCGAGATCGAGAGCGTCTCCTGAGTGATTGACTCGATTTCGTCGCGTTTCTCGCGGGTGCGCTTGCGGATTTGGTACATCCGCCGACCGACCGGGCCGAGCGGGAAGACCATGAGCGGAACGATGATGATCGAGAGCAGCGCCAGCCGCCAGTTCCAAACGAACATCGCGACGACGGTGGTGGCGATCAGAACGAAGTTGGTGACGATCGAGGTGAGCGTGCCGGTGACGACGTTGTCGACGTTGTCCACGTCGTTGCTGACGCGGTTCATGATCTCGCCCGTTTTCGTGCCGGTGAAGAAGTGCAACGGCATGCGGTGAAGATGCGCCACCAGGTTCGTCCTGATATCGCGCATGATTCCCTCGCCTACGACCGAGTTGAGATAGCCCTGCACGACGCCGACGCCCGCGGCAAGCAAGGCGGAAGCGAGTATAATGCC
>DATAPM010000066.1:0-8498 GCA_036265225.1 Vulcanimicrobiaceae bacterium | reverse complement strand
GCTTCCTAGCGATGCTTGAGCGAACCCAGCGTTAAGGTTTGTTCAGTTGAGATGCGTATTAAATGATGCTTGCATCGTTACTTAGCTGTTTGGTATGCCGCGCGGCGCCGGACGTTAACCATCAGTGGGTTCTAATTCATCGCCAGCTTATAACGACGAGTCCGTCGCCAGTAGCATCCTTCCAACCTCGCCACAGATGGACGTTCGACGCGGTGTTCTCGACGTAGGAGGAACCGCCGCCGCCGCCGCCACCGCCGCCCGATCCGCTGCTACCGGCGAAGACCCCGCCACCGCCGCCGCCCCCGCCGTAATAACCCCCGCCGCCGCCTCCGCCGCTGCCGGCAACGTAGCATGAGGACGATGTATCGCAGCCGCTTCCACCAGCGCCACCGGAACCAAGTTGCCCGCTTTCGCCCGGCTTCCCGTATCCGACTCCGCCTTTGCCGCCCGATCCGCCTTGATCTTGAGTGCCGCCCGTATCGCCACCGCCGCCCCAGGGGCCGTTCTTGCAGCACCCCGGTTTACCCGAGCCGCCGGTGCGTGCTCCGCCGTGTCCACCTCTGCTGTAGCGCTTGCCGCCCGCGTCGCGAGGCACGTAGCCCTGACCGCCACCGCCGCCGGCGACGACGATGCGATCCGTGAGCGCATCGCCACCCTCTCGAATATCCGAAGCGCCGCCGCCCCCGTTGCCGTCGTAGCCGGAACCTGTCTGTCCGCCGGCGCCGCCCCCGTTGAATCCGCCCTCTGACGAAGTGCCCGCGCCGGCGACGTAGATTGCCAGCGTTTCTGATGGCGTCACCGGAATCACCGCGCTCACGCGCCCGCCGTGAGCGATAACGCTTCCTTCTGCGTTGCCTCCGACAGCGGTGACCCGAACGCGCGTCACGCTTTGCGGGACTTCGAATTTTTGCTTCGTGCCGGTGTAGCGGAACGTCATGTGATGCGTGAAGGCGAACGGCGCGGCGCCGCTCGGCGAAGTCGGGGCTGGGAGCTGCGATGCGCTGCAGCCTGCGAGCAGTGCTGCAGCGGCTCCGAGGCTGAGCGGGTAGCGACTTGGAATTGTGGTTTTCATTCGCGTGTTCCCCAAACCTGAACGGATCGGCCGTGAGGTATGTTCATCGCGACCGACAGATATCCCAGCGCCCAGTGCCGCGGGTGCGGCACTCTGGGCGGCTCGCTACCGCCTGAGCTTCCCTTTTCTGAACCCCATATCGTATTGCTGCTTCGCGTACATCGATCTTTATGTCTTTTAAAGCTTTGAACTTAATGCAGTATCCACTGACACTCGCCTTGCCGAGGGCTTAGTCTATGTGGATGCCTTCGCGCCGGAGGTGGGCGAGTCGTGCGAGTCGGAGCTCGCCAGTGCGCCGGCGCCGCCGCCTGATTTTCTGGTTTCAGTTCCGCTTCCAGACCCCGACGGCAACGAGATTGAATTTTACGTGAACTCCAAGTACTTCGGGTTAGTATTTGCGTCGGCGGAATCGCCCGACGTAGCAGCTCGCCTAGCCGCCACGCAGCGGCCCTTTACGGCACGGTCTTTCACTGATAAAGCGCCGGCAGCAATCGGCTGGAAAACGATCCCCTCTTGGTACGTCATCGGAGACGCGGACAAAGTCATTCGACATCCCGCTTATGTTTGCTACTCGCGCGAAATCAAAGATCTATCACGTACCCGGTGGCGATCACCCAAGCATGATCGGGCATCCCGAGGTAACGGTGGCCGCGATCCGCGACGCCGCAAGCGCCGACTCACGCTAGCGACACGTTCGCGGGGCGGATCAGGCCTTCAGCGCTTCTTCAAGCGCTCGATCTTCCGGCCAGGCCGCGCCTTGCGCCGCGAGCTGTGCGATCTCGTCACCGCTTAACGCCTTGCTCAGCGCAGCGTGGAGCATCTCGTAGCCGGATTGTTCCGTGAGTTCGCGTTCAAGTCCAAGCGCAAGGTATTGCGCGTCGACGTAGCCTAACAGCTGGGCTCCGCGTTGGCTATTGCCGCTCAGCGCAGCGAGCATAGACAGATGCTGGAGCGAAACGGCGATTAAGAACTCGGATCCCGCTCGCCGCCCCCAGTGCAGTCCTTGAACCGCTGATTCTCGTGCGCCAGTAAAATCGCCCAACGCGATCCGATAGGCGGCACCGTTGACGTGAGCGATGGCGATGTTCGCCGAGCTTTTCCCGCGCATATAGATCGCCAGCACTTCGGTCCCCAAACGAAGCGCCTCCTCGGGGCGCCCCTCATCAAATTCCAACTCGGCCATGTTACCCAACACCGCAGCAGCACCCGCCTCATCTTCAAGCGCCTTGTCAGCCGTCAGCGCTTGAGCAAAAAGCGCGCGCGCCGTGTGACGATCTCCTCCGCTTAACACAATCATCGCCTGAGTGTTGAGACCGTTCGCAACGCCCCACGCATCACGGCACTCGCGCATTGCCGCAAGCGCTTGCGCGATTGCGTCGTTCGCTTCGTCGAGCCGCCCCATCTGGCAAAGAGCAAACGCAAGCTGCGACCGTGCGCGACCCGCCCGGCGCGCATCGCGCCCTGTCGCATCACCCTCCAACGCGTACAGCTCGATCGACCTTTGCGCCGCATCGTGCTTGCGCGCCCCAGACGAAACGCCGCCCAGCGAAAGCCACAGCCTGGCAGCGATGCGTGGCTGGTCCGCGTCGCTCATTTGCTCGAGAGCCAGACCAATCCAATAACGGCCTTCCAGCCCGAGGCCGCCCTGCCAAAGAGGCGACAGCGCTCCGGCGATGGTCCCGCCGACGACCGCGTCGTTACGCTTCGTGAGCGCCCACGCCAGCGCCGCACGATAGTCGTCCAGCTCGAGCTCCACGTCTTCGAGCCATCCAAACGTCGAGCCGGTGCCGTAGCCGTCGTCGGCTGCTTGAGCCTGGTCGCGGTAATACTCGGCATGACGGCGCGCCAGGCGCGCGCGCTCGTCCACCGCGAGTCTCTCGTACGCGTATGCGCGGGTGGATTCGAGCAGCCGGTAACGCTCCCGTTCACCGCTCGTGTCGGCGGCCACCAGCGATTTGTCGGTCAGCGAAGTGAGCAGCTCGAAGCTGTCGATTTGGTCGTGGCCTTCACCGCCGCACACCGCTGTGACCGCTTCCACTCCGAACTCGCCGGCAAAGATGCCCAGCCGCGTGAACAGCCGCTGTTCTTGTGCCGTGAGCAGGTCGTAGCTCCAGTCGATGAGTGCGCTCAGCGTCTTCTGACGCGGCAGCACATCGCGGCGACCGCCGGTGAGGATGCGAAAACGTTCGTTAAGGCGCTGTGCCAGGCTGGGAATGGAGAGTACCTTCACGCGAGCAGCCGCAAGTTCAATCGCCAGTGGAATGCCATCCAGGCGCCGGCAGATTTCGGCGACGACGGGCGCGGTGACGTCGGTGAGCGCAAATCGCGTATCCGCGGCCTTGGCTCGATCGGTAAACAGCACGATGGCGCCATAGCGTAATGCCTCGTCCACCGTTAGCCCCGCAATGTCGGCCGGAAGAGGCAGCGACGGTAGCCGATGCGCGGTCTCGCCGGTGATATCGAGCGCCTGTCGCGACGTGGCCAGCACCTTAACGTCCGACGCGGTACTAAGGATCGACGCCGCGAGTTGCGCCGCCGTCCCCAGGACGTGCTCGCAGTTATCGAGGACGAGAAGTAGCTTCTTGCGCATGAGCCACGCCGGAATCGCCTTCGTCGAGCGGGCGGCCTTGCTGCTGGCTCATACCCAACGCTTGCGCGGTCACACTCGATACCAGCTCCGTATCGGAAATCGGCGCGAGGTCGACAAACCACACGCCGTCGGGATAGCGGTCGAGTAACTCCGCAGCAACGTGCAGTGCAAGCCGCGTCTTGCCGACGCCGCCGGAGCCAACCAGCGTGAGCATTCGGTGTCGTTCGAGCAGCTCCGTGACGTCGGCGATGTCTTGTTCGCGCCCCACAAAACTCGAGCGCTGGATCGGAAGATTGTTGGGGCGGCCATCGAGCGATCGCAGCGCGGGGAACTCGGCCGGCAGTGTTTCGATATTGAGCTGCCAGATGTGTTCGGGCGCGATGAGGTCTTTGAGCCGATGCGCTCCGAGGTCGCGCAGCTCCGTTCGCTGCGGCATGACGTCGCGCACGAGCGGTTCCGTCGAGTCCGAGACCACCACTTGACCGCCGTGCGCGACCGCGAGTAATCGCGCGGCGCGATTGACCGCCGGCCCGAAATAATCGTCCTCGCGCTCTTCGGTTATACCGCTATGCAGCGCCATCCGGACGGCCAGTCCACCGACCCCGCTCCAGTCCTCGGCCGCGAGCGTGCGCTGTGCATCGGCCGCAGCCGCGACCGCATCCGATGCACGCGAAAAGGCAGCACAAAACTGATCGCCCCACGTTTTGAAGACGCGACCGCCGTACGCTTCGATCGCGGATCGCAGCAGGTTGTCATGGCGGCGCAGCGCCTCGGGCATTGCCGAGCGCTGCTCTTCCCAATGCCGCGTGCTGCCCTCAATATCGGTAAAGAGCAGGGTTATCGTCCCGCTCGGAAGCGGGGCTCTCAGCACCATGGGCGGACGGTAAAGCTAGAAGCGGCTAGGAATTACCGCGCGCCAGGCGAGGCAGTTGCGGCATCTGGATTTCTGGAAGGCGAGCCTCCGAAGAACCTGCGCGACGAGCAACGATCCTGTAGTCGAAAAGGATCGAGGAACGCCCACCTTGGGATTCCCGAACGGTGAAGCCGCGCGCAAACTTCTGCGCGACGTACAGGGGAGCGCGCACGGCGATGGCCCGCTCGAACGCCGGATCGAAGCGCACGGCACCTGCGCCGTTGATGTACGCGCGACCGGCGGGGCGTTCAGCAATGAACGCGGTGCCGCTCGAGCTATCGGTTGCAGCGATGAGTGCGTAGGAGGAACTGCCGCTCTCGAATTCGCCGCCATAGAATTGTTTTGAAAACGAATAGATTCCGCCTAAACCGTCGGCTTGCGCGATGACGCCCCCCGATCCAAAGTTCCCTAGGGTCGCGTCGAGCGAGATGCCCTTGAGGGCGGCGCCGGTTCCCTGATTAGACTGGCTGAAACATGCTTTCGAGGTCTTGCACGGCGGCTTCGCATCGGGCTCGAGCGGTGAGGCCTGTACGTGCGGATAGGCCAGCGTCGCGCCGAGCGCAACCCCAACGAGCGACAAAGTAACAGCGGTAAGCTTCATCCTGCATTCCTGCCTTTCAATACGAAAGCCCTCAGCATTCCAGCCGCTCACACGTCCGGACAGTTTCTGATGGCGTCCGCGAGGACCGTCGAATTTTAAAAATGCGCGATGCCGAACCGAGCGACATCGACACGTGCCTACCGCTCTCAGTGTCGTGATTCCTGCGTGCTACGCTACGAGCCCGCTGCGAGCTAGAACGGTTTCAGCGAAAAGAACGTTCCCTGATCGTGCGCGCCACCAAGTGGTGTCGTTCCGTAAAGCGTGCCGTTTACGTCGACCAGTGCTGCTGAGGGTTGCCGGCCATCATTTTGATTGCCGAAGCTGTGAAGCACCTTTTCGGTTCCGCCGGGCGTAACGCTAAAGATAGTTCCCTGCCCATACGCACCGCCGGACGCCGTCGTCCCATAAAGCTTGCCGTGCACGTCGATTAAACCGCTATCGGGACCCGAGCCATCGGCTCCCTCACCAAAGCTGTGGAGCACGGTCACCGTGCCGCCCGGCGTGATACTGAAGACGACGCCGCAGCGGTGGCTGCCTTGCCCGGGCTTGCCGCACTTAAACGCGCCGCCGGTAGCTGTGGTGCCATAGAACTTGCCCTTTAGCTCGATCAGGTTTGCAAAAGGAAATCTGCCATCGTCGTCGCGGCCGAAGCTGTGGAGCACCTTTTCGGCGCCGGCCCTTGTAACGGCGAAGACCGTGCCACGCGAGTGAGTGCCTCCCCGATACGTCGTGCCGTAAAGCGTGCCGCCCGCGTCGGTTACGCCGGCAAGAGGCGATTGCCCGTCACGCTCGGTACCAAAACTGTAGAGGATGTTTTCCGCGCCGGCCGTCGTGATCCTAAAAACCGTTCCGACGTAGTAGGTCCCGCCGATGATCGTGGTCCCGTAGAACGTTCCGTTGACGTCGATCAACCTCGAATACGAATACGACCCATCAGCGCCACCGCCGAAGCTGTGCAGCACCTTCTCCGAGCCGGATGTTTTGAGGGCGAAGACCGAGCCGCGGTTAAGAACTCCGCCGCCGCCTGTGGTGCCATAGAGCGTGCCCCCAACGTCGATCAGGCCGGCTTGCGGGTACTGGCCGTCGTACTGGCCATGCTTACCGGAAGCGAAGAGGTGCAGCACTCTCTCCGTTCCGCCGAGCGTGACGCTAAAGACCGTTCCGCAGCCGTTGTAGCAGTGAAGCGTTGTGTTAACAGGGCCGCCCACTTCCGTTGTGCCGTAGAGTGTACCGCTTACGTTGGTTAGTTCGGCGCGAGGATCGGCGCCATCGCTTGCGCCGCCGCTGAAGCTATACAAGACGTTGTAGCCACTGCTTTCAGCTCTTCCCGTCAGTGCTGCAGTTTGCGGCATTGCGCCTGGCGGGCTGACCGACGCCTGCCATCCACCGCAGCCGGCTAGCAACGCTGCTGCGGCGACGATGATCGAGAATGACCGGATCACTGCTCTAGCGCTCGGAGCTCGTTCGTATCGCGATCGGTAAAGAAGAGCGCCGTATTGCCGTCATTCGTTCCGGTGGCAGCCAGACCGAAGATTTCGGCCGCCTTGCGCCGATCGAGGATCTTCGTTCGAAAGCGCCGACGGGAACACTGTGTCGACGTGGGTCACCGCAACGGCATCGCATCCCCGAATCTGCTGCCAGGCCGTAGGGCCCGCGATCGCCGTTGGTCGGACCAACCGTCTTGCCGATCAGGACGTTCTTCTTGAGTCTTTTCAAAATCGAGGTCATGTCGGAAGACGCGCTTGTCATGGGAACCGTAGCCAAGGTGTAGGGCATCGCTCTCTGCGCGTCGATTGGGGGCTGCGAACTGGTGCAGCCTGCCAGCAATGCGGTTGCCGCGCAGAGTGCGTAGCGGATGGGCCCCGAAATCTTCATATCTACGCTCCTCGCACCGTGAATGCCACGGTGCCCAACATCGTTTCGAGATCGCTAGGTTTAGCTTCGGCGCGCGGATTCTCGCGAAACCGAATGCGTTGCCTTACGGCTTCAACGTGAAGACCGTTCCATGTTTGTCTGTGCCACCGCCTAATGTCGTGCCGTACAGCGAGCCGCCCACTTCAATCAACCCCGCGTGGGGGGCAGCACCATCGGCTGCACCGCCGAAGGTATGGAGGACGGTCTCGTCGCCGCTCGGCGTGATGCTGAAGACCGTCCCGCAGCCGTCGCCACCACAAAAATAAGGGCCGCCCTGTGCCGTCGTGCCGTAGAGCGTGCCCTTCACCTCGATCAGCGATGCGGCGGGAGCGGCGCCGTCGGCATCACCGCCGACGAAGCGGTGAAGCACTCTTTCCGTGCCGTTCGGCGCGATGCTAAAGACCGTGCCGCACGTGGAGGTAATTGTACAATTAGGCGAGCCGCCAACTTCCGTTGTGCCGTACAGCGTACCGCCAACATCGATCAATCCCGCGCTGGGAACAGCACCATCGTTTCCGTTGCCGAAGCTATGCAGAACTTTTTCTTTGCCGCCCAGTGTGATGCTAAAGACGGTGCCCGCGCCGTACGCGCCGCCAGATTCCGTCGTGCCGTAGAGCTTGCCTTTTACGTCGATCAAAGAGCCGAGGGGTAAGCGCCATCGGTTTTCCTGCCGAAACTGTGCAGCACCGTTTCGGCACCGCTCGACGCAATGCTAAAGACTGTCCCGCAGCCCGGGCCGCATTTTTTATGCGGGCCACCATGTGCTGTTGTGCCATAGAGGCTACCATTCACCTCGATCACGGAAGCCACGGGGAAATTGCCATCGCGTCCGGCGCCGAAGCTATACAGCACTTTCTCCGTGCCGCTTGGCGTTATGCTAAAGACCGTTCCGCAGCCGTAATAGGCGCCCGAGAAGTGGTAGGGGCAGAGATTCGCGCCCCCAACGCTCGTCGTGCCATAGAGGGTGCCGCTCACGTTGATCAAGCCGGCTTCGGGATTGCTTCCATCGCCGTCCGCGCCGAAATTATGCAATACTCTCTCCGTGCCGCTCGGTGTGATGGTAAAGACCGTGCCAAACCCGTTTCTGTAGCCGTAGTACGTGCCGCCGCCGAGGTTTGTTGTTCCGTAGAGCCTGCCCCCAACGTCGATCAGGCTGCCCCCCGGGTTCTGCGCGTCGGGGGTGCCCCTGAAGCTATATATGACTTTATAGTTTTCTGTGTCATGGGTGCCTGCCGCGAGCGCTGAGGCTTGCGGCATCGCGCCGGATGCGCGGACGGGGAGCTGCGGTCCGCCGCAGCCTGCCAGCAATGCGGTTGCCGCGCTGAAGCAAAGCGCTCGGCCAAAAACTCCACTCATAACTCCGCCCCCAGTCTAATGTGGTTGCTGCCCGAACTGAAAACCTCGCTAG
>DATAPM010000065.1:0-9257 GCA_036265225.1 Vulcanimicrobiaceae bacterium | reverse complement strand
ATGTTGAGATTGTATCCGGTGACGCGCCGGTTAAGACCCATCAGGCGGTCTTCGTAGTATAGCGGGATCGCTGGGACGTCGTCGTGGACGAGCACCTGTATGGCGTTCAAAGCGCGAACGCGCTGGGCTTCGCTGGGCGTGCGCGATTGATCGTCGAAGAGCGCTTCGAATCGCGACGAGCAGTAGAACGCATGGTTTGAATCACCCTTTACCGCTTGCACGCAGCGGAGGTTCAAGGACTCCTCGGGATCGCTGCCGCCCACCCAGGTCTCGCCGGCGATCGACGCCTTGCCGTTGCGTAAAAGACCGTCGGGACTGAACCAGATCCGTGTCGGGTTTGCCTTGATCGAAAACTGCATTCCGATCGCCGCCAGCTGCGTCTGGACGATCGTAGCGATGCGTACGTTAATCGGATCCTCGGAGTTGACGCCAATGAGGCCCCCAAGTGCGGTTCCATCCCTATACCGTACGCCTTGCCGCAGCCGCCAACCGGCGGCGTCGAGCAATCTGCCCGCCGCGATCGGGTCGTGTGCGTAGGGTGGAATCTCGACGCTCTTCCAGTGTACGATCGGCGGCGGCAAGAACGATCCGGCTGCGCGGAACTCATGCCGCCACGCGTCAGCCAGCTGGCCGTAGTCGAGCGCGTTGGCGATCGCTTGGCGCACGCGGCGATCGCGCGTCGGCGCTAGCTGCGTTTGCAGATAGAGCAGCCGGGTCGCGTTCTCCGGAATGCGCCGCACCTTCAGCCCCGGCGTGTTTTGCGCTTGGCCCACGTTTTCAGGGGTCAGCGTCCCGACGTCGGCCTCGCCGGAGCGAAGTGAAACGAAGTTCGAGTTGAGATTTGGCACGATTTTAAAGACGATGCGTTCGAGTTTCGGGCGCGGGCGAAAGTAGGGGTTGGGCTCGAGAATGATACGATCGCCGCGAAGCCACTGCGCAACGCGAAACGGTCCGCTGCAAAACGGAGCGTTCTCCCACGGCGTGCCGACGACTTTCGTGCCGGCAAACGCGTGTTTGGGCAGAATGCCGTAGACGTAATCGGCTTGGGCGAAAAGCGAGCTGACGGCGGCATTCCAAGGGGCGCGCAAGCGGATAACCACCGTGTGCGTGTCGGGCGTCTGCAGCGACGCGATGCGACGGTATGGCTCGACCGACGTCGCGCGATTGCGCGGGTCGAAGATCGCGTGATAGGTGAACGCTACGTCGGCCGACGTTACGGCAACGCCGTCGGCGAAGCGCGCGTCCGGGCGCAAGTGATAGGTGATGCGAGTTCCGTCCGGCGACACGTCGCCGTTCCGCCGCGTCGGTACGCGCGTGGCAAGGATCGGAACGTTGCGATTATCCGCCGAAAGGCCGATCAGCGTCTGACAGAAGAGCGAATCGAGGGCCAGGACCTCCTGATCGATGGCGATCAGCGGAACCAACGACGCCGGGTCCCCGGCGTAAGCGATGGTCAGAACGTGGGGCGTTCCGCTCCGAAGTGCCCCACCCCGGGTGCATGCGACGGAAGCCGCGGCCAATAAAAGCGCCGCCGTCGCATGTGCGCGAAGCGGAATCACCGGCGCCGATACGGATGTGGCGGCTTCGGCGACGAGCTCGGTGAGGCGGAACCCGGCGGCAGCAGGTTTGGGTCGACGTAAATGGTTGATTGTGTTCCGTTGACTTGCGCGGCACCGTGCGTGTCGAAATAAAAGTCGCGTGCGGCTTTGCCTTCGGTGCAGCTCGCGTGAACGATCGTGTACGCCAGGGGATCTTTTGCCGTCGCGTCCGGGGCCAGCTTCAGCGATTCTTGCTTCCAATGCCCGCTCTTGCCACAGCTATTCGCCGCCAAGAAGACGTCGATCCATTGACCGTTGGCCACAATATTGGAGGGACGAATCCAAATCGCGTGGTCGAACGACGTGCCGTCATCGGGCTTGACGGCCGGACCGGGCGCAAGGGCGCTCAGCAATGCCGGCGCGGCGATGATTTGGATGAAGTCGAGCTTGTGGTTATGGAATTCGTAGATCCACGCGTACTGGCCGGCGAAATACCAGAGGTCGAGCGATCCGTCGTCGGCATTGGTCGACTCGCGAGTGGGAGTACCGAGCTTCGCGCGGACCTGGTCGGGCGTCATTCCAAACGACATGCCCTTCGGGTCGGTGTAGCGTACGCCGTCGAAGCGGCTGACCACGGTTATCGACTGGGCCAGGTTGTTTTTGACGAGAACGTCGAGATAGACGCCGTTGCCCTGCGTGAGATATCTCCAGATCACCGATCCGCCGACCGAGAGAACGCGAACCGGGTCGCCGTAGGCTGCCTTGAGACCGGCCATCGGTTCGCCGATGGTGATACCTTCAAACGTTCCCGCCGGCGGGGGCGAAGCGCCCTGAGCCACGGCCAGCAGTGGAAGCGCGGCGAGGGCGGCCAGAGCAATCATTTCACTCTCCGTTCTTCTCATGTACCGGAACGCCCTAGACCCGCATTGCCGGGCTCAAGGTAAGGCCATCCGCCGGAACGTACGTAATTTCACATGCAACTGCGCGCGCGCCCATTCCTTGCAGGCGTCTTCGGGGCGAGTCTCCTTTATACGAGTATGCCGATGCCCGCGTTCGCGCAGACACCCGAGCCTTCGCCGGCTCCAAGCCCAAGCACCGCGCCTCCATCTTCGGCCGCGGGGCCGGATACGCACACCGATACGGGCGGTTTCGACCCGAGCAGCTTGACGCCGGCGCAACAAGAAGCTCTACGACTCGCGATCATCAAGACTTCGCAGAATCCCGTCGGTAATATTACGGTCCTGCCGTTCCAGAACAACTTCAACTACGGCTATGGACCGTACACGCGGCTCCAATACAACCTGAACGTGCAGCCCGTCGTGCCGATCATGCTCGGCAAACAGATGACCCTAGTTGCCCGCACGATTATCCCGGTGCTCAATCAGCCTTCGCCGCAATCTCCGGCCGTTTGCGCGTCGCCCGGCGGCTGCCCCTCGACCTTCGGCTTGAGCGACGTTCAAGAACAACTCTTCTTTGCGCCAAAGACAAAGCCGGGACAACTGATTTGGGCCGTGGGGCCGATTCTTCAATTCCCCACCGCAACGCCGAACACGCTGGGCTCGGGGAAATGGTCCGTTGGACCCGACGCCGTCGCTTTGGTCATGCCCGGACACTGGGTGCTGGGCACGCTGGTGACGCAACTCTGGTCGGTTGCTGGCCTGTCCAATCGTTCGAACGTTAATAGCCTTCTCGTTCAGCCGTTTGTCAACTATAACCTCAAGGACGGATGGGCCGTAAGCTCCGCGCCGATCATGACCTCTAACGCAAGTCTGCCGGGGACGAAGTGGACGGTTCCGCTGGGCGGCGGCGTCGCAAAAACGTTCAAGGACGGTGATCAGTTGATGCAAGTTACGGTGCTGTATTACACTAACGTCGTGCGTCCGCTGGCCGCACCTCAGACAAATCTCCGCCTCGTCTGGAGCCTGTTGTGGCCGGTTAAGCGCGGCATCGATATCCAGCAGCTTCTTCAAGAGGCTAAGTAGTCGTATGAAGATCTTCGGGTCGGATCGCATCGCCGCCATCGCGTTTGCGGCGGGGTTTGCGTGGGGCAGCTGTTCGAGCGGTAAATCAAGCGCGAAGTATCTACCCGAGCCCGCGGATGGGCTGGCGATGCCGGCGGCCTTCACTTTCCAGACCATTGACGATCCAAACGGCCGGAACAACCGCGTCACCGGTATCAGGCGCGATGGAAAGGTCGTGGGCGTCTACGGTCTGACGCGCCCGTCGTACCGTAGCTTTACTTCCAGAGCGCCGGCCTATAATCGCTTTCATCGGGACGACTATCCCGGTGCCGGCGGCACGTATCTGACGTCACTCAGCAACGACAAGTATGAGGCCGGTTACGTCTTCGCTCCGCCGTCGAGCTTAGGGGTGCGGTGCGGCACGTGCGGGATCGTTCACTACGATCGGCGGTTGCCGAAGGCCTCAACGCCCTGGGGAAGTTGTACAGAGTCCAAGGCCGCCACGCCGAGGCGGAGCCGCTACTTACGCGCGCGCTGACCATTCGGCAGAATACCCTCGGACCGGATCACGTTTTGACGAAGGTTTCTCTCGAGGCCATCGACGCTCTTCACGCCGTTTGGGTCCAGTAAGTCTCCCAGTGCGTTTACTCAGTAGGCGCTTCGGCTACGATCCAAGCTGCGCCGGCGATGAGGAAGTTCAGGGCAAACTCCGACCAGTTTCCGTGGGCTTCGGGGTGAGCGACGAGGCGCGGGACCCACACCAAGATGCCGAAGAGTACGATCATCAACGTCATCAGGCGCGTCGCGAGCCGCGCCTGACGATTGATCAGCATCGCAAGCGCCGCTAGTCCGAACGCGACCGTCGTGAGGATCGCCCAGAAGACCTGATTCGGCGGAATCCAGGTGGGGACCAGATCGGCGGTTATCTTCAAGTAGAAAATCTGAGCGAGCGTAAACGAAACCGCGCAGAGTCCGAGGCCGAGGCGGGCAAGCCGGCCGATCGTTGCGGCCCGCGCGGCGCTCGCCTCGGTTATTGCGTACAGACCGATCGCGCCGCAAAATAAGGAAAACTGCTCGAAAAAAGCGCCGTATTCAAAATAAACCGTCGGCGCGCCGATTATGCCGGGAACGCAAGCCAGTGAGAAAATCCCGTAGACGACCATCAGGACAATGGACGCTGCACGCGCCGTTCGCGCGAATAGGATCCCAGTTCCACCGGCAATAAGGACGATCATCAGACACTCGCCGATGAGCGCGCCGAAGGGCAGCCTCCAGATCCTAACCAGGCTCTGCCACGTGTCGGGGTCATGCCACATCAGGGCGATGACGCCAAAGAGTACTGCGGATACGCCAAAGACGATCCGCCCATACAGCGCCGCCTTCATACCCAGCGCAACGCCCGTCTTTGAGGAACTGTGACTCACCCTACCGCCTAAAATACCAGTTCAGGACGCGCATCGCGCGCAACGTATTCCAGCGGCTGGCCCGGCCGATCTCCCTTTCAAGCGGAAAACCCAGACGGTCGGCGTGAAGATGGTTCATCGGCCATCTCCCGTTCTGATGGCGCCGCGCTTCCACGACGCCGATCGCTTCGGCCGCGCGCTCGTCCGGCTCGAGACCCGCGCTTCGCAGATAGTCGAGGCCCCGCAGGACGTCGTAGTGCCACATCGTCGGAAACGTGAAGCGCGTCCACTTGCGTTCGACGATTTCGCCGGTCGCCAAGCGCCTGAACATGCGGCGCTCGAGAAGATAGTCGTGACCTCTGCGGCGCGCCCCGGTTATTGCGGCCGAGGCGCTCCACTGCCGTTCGTACTCCAGTAAGCCCTCCAACACGCGGATCGTGGAATTAAACGAGGACCGCGCGCTCGGCGGCGCCTCGCAGTTCCATCCACCGTCGGCGAGCTGTTCGCTCAGCAGTCGATCCACGATGTTGTCGCAACGTTCGCCGAAGTAACTGCCGAACGCCAGAATGGCACCATTGATGCACGGTTCGGTCTCGCCTTCAAAGTAGGGACGGTCGTTCAGCCTCTCCCAACGCAGATTTGACTTCACGCGCGCGATCGCGCGCGCGGCCGCATCGCTGGACGGATCCAGGCCCATTTCCCGCAAGAGCGCGAGCGCGTCCATGGTGATCATCCAGCCGCGATCGTTGGGATTCCACCAGCCTTCCGGCACCTGCCGGTCGAGCAACGAACGGCCCCAACCTTCCTTGGCGATGCGCGAGCGTTCGACGGCGACGACATCGTTGGGCTGATGCACGAGATCGCGCATAACCTGCCAGCGAATTGCCGGGTCTCCGTCGAGAAGCCATCGTATGATGCTCGCCTCGCTCACGAGCGCCCGCTACGTCGCGCGAAACCTGCGGCCCTTCCGAACTATCGTTCAACGCATGAATATCAGCGGTTTTAGCGGCGCGCTCGCCGAAACTCTCGACATGAATAGACTGCTCGCGACACGCGTCTCTATCTGCGCCATTGCCGGGCTGACGCTTACCATCGGGGGCGTCAACGCGTCGGACGCGACGCCGCATGCCGCCATACAACGCCAGGAGGCGCGTTGGCTCGAAGCGTTAATGAAAGGGGACCGCGCGACGATCGCTTCGATTCTCGCACCGGGCTACAAGCACATTACGAGCAGCGGCGTCCTTCTCGATCGCGACCAGGAGCTCGCAGCCTCAAACGACCCGGCGCCACCGATGAAATGGACCGATCAAACAATTACGCTTGCCGGCGACACCGCGATAATTCATGGTCTAAACACCATGACCGAAGCCGGCAAAGTCGTGCGCGAGCGTTTCACCGATGTGTTCGTGGACCAGAACGGAACGTGGCTGGCCATCGCCGCACAAGAAACGAAGGTCGCGAAGTAGGACCCTAGCGTTCCTCCGTCAACTCGTGCAACAGCCGACCGAGCGCGGGGTTCCAAGGGTTGTGACCCCAGAGCCAAAAGAGCGCCGGAGCTACTCGGATTTGGAGGCGCACGATGTTCCGACCACGATCGATCCCGGTAAACTTTGCTCTACTAGCTGCCGCCCTTTGGCTGTCGAGCTGTAGCGGCGGCGGCGGTTCGCTGCCGAGTGCCTCGACGCCCGCGCTGCAGAGCCCGTCGATTCTGCCGTCGCTCGAGCGCGAAGCGGGAGCGAAAGCGCTCTATCTCAGCGATTGGTACGGCAAGTCCGTGTTTCGTTACGTACGCAATGCCGACGGAACGCTGCAGTCGCCGGCGGGATCATCGCTCGTCCTTCCATATAATCCCGGTCCGATCGCCATCGGTGCGGGCGGCCAACTTTTTGTGACCGATGAAGATTCGCAGTCGCTCTTCGTCTATGCCAAAGGCGCCAAGGGTTACGATCAACCCAAGCGGGAGCTGGCTTTGCCGTTCGTGCCGAGCTGCGTCGCCGTCGACGGGGCCGGCCACGAGTTCGTGGGCGGATTCACCAACGGCTACGTCGCCGTGTACGCGCCGGGCGCAAAAGGTAACGCGTCGACGCTGCAGCGAATTTCGTTGCCCGACGGACACGTCGACGTTAACGGCCTCGCCGTTGACTCGTCCGGCAACCTTTACGTTTCGGACTCCAACGAGATTAGTGAGTTCACAACGCCGGTAACGAATCCGACGCTCTATCGCGCAATCGTCGGAACGGGCCAGCAGAGCTCCCCGACCGGTTTGGCCGTAAACAGTGCGAACGGCGAACTCTACGCCGCCAATGCCGGCGATAACAATATTCTCGCCTACTCACCGACGGCGAACGGTAACGATGCGCCCGACCGCACCATTTCCTCGAGCAACCCATCGCTCAAGAATCCCTTGGGCATCGCGCTTGCCGGAGGGATGCTCTACTCAACGAGCGGCTCGAGCCTCAACGGACCGCCGTCGATCTTCCTCTTCAATGCGCGCAGAGGAAAACAGACGCCCAAGCAAGTCGTGAGCGGACCGTATTTGGCATTGCCGATCGGGGTTGCTCTCGGGCCGTAGCCCGGTTTGGGAACGCCGTCCGGGCGGGGCGGAATGACGCTGCGCGATTGAGTAGAAACGCCGGGTATGGCAAAAGCGAAGACCCCGTCGGAAAAGATCGACGAGTACATCTCCGAGATCGATGATTGGCGTCGCGCCACATTTTCAGAAATGCGTAAGGCAATTCTCGAAGCCGGCCCGGAGCTGATCGAGGAATGGAAATGGATGGGGACGCCCACCTGGTCTCACGATGGAATCGTTGCCGTCGCCAACGCGCACAAGGGAAAGGTGAAACTCACGTTCGATCAGGGTGCTCACCTTCCGGATCCCAAGAAGCTGTTCAATGCGGGCCTCGAAGGGAATCAGCGGCGCGCCATCGATTTTTTTGAAAAGGACGGAGTCAACAAGCCCGCGCTCGAGGCGCTGATCGTGGCTGCGGTCGCTTACAATGCGGCCAGAAAATCCGAGCGTGCCTCCAAAGCATCTCGCTCAAAATCGCCTAAAAAATAAGCGATGCACGAATGGGCCGCATGGGACCCCAGTTTGGGTTGGACGATCCTTCTGCTGGCGCTCACGGTCGCAATCCACGTAACCGGCATCGTCTTGATTGCCGGCGGGATCGAACGCGTCATTGCTAAGCTTCCGAAGCTCGACGTTACGCACATCGGAACGTCAATCATCAGCATCGCGCTAATCGTTGTCGTGGCTTTAGGGCTCGCCGTACTGCACGGCGTCGAGTGCGTGGTTTGGGCGATGGCCTACCTTCATCTCGGGGCGCTGACTACCCCGGCAGATGCGGCGCTCTACTCGGTCGATTCCATGATCACGCGGGGCGCGTCGGGAATCGACCTTAGCGCCCAGTGGCGCATGATGGGCGCAACCGAAGGAGGCGACGGCGTTCTGCTCTTCGGCATCAGCACCGCGTTCTTGTTCTACGCGATGCTCCGGATCTGGGGAAAAAACCCCGAGGGCGCGGCGTAGGCGAGTCGCCCCTAAAGGACGGGATGCGGTCGCTTGCTTTTGCAGGCGACGAAAGAATTGCTTCGAACCGGCTCCCTGACACTTGCATTAGGACTGAGGTTTTAAGGATGCCAACTTTGACCAATCGCGGGTTTTTGCTGATCGCAGGAGTGCTTCTCGCAACTTCCGCGTGCGGTGGGACCACCACGGTTCCAACCGCTGCAGGACAGGTCCCTGCACTGGGCGCGCGCCGCGTCTTTCCAGACGACAACACCTCGATTCTGAAAAAACTTACGAAGGACGTCGAAATTGGCTCGACAGTCGATCCGAGTAGCGGCGACAAGGGCTCGCGTGCGATCTCGCTGGTTCGATCGACCTTCGGTCTGAAGAAGGGGCAACTGCTGGTTTGCAACTTCGAAGATTCCGCCGGTAACGCCGGGAAAGGCAGCACGATCGAAGTACTCGATCCGGCGCCGAACTCCAAGCCGGCGAGGTTTGCGAAAAACGACAAGCTAGAGGGCTGCGACGGCGATGCCATCATTGCGACGAATCAAGTCTACGCCGCGGGACAAACCAGCGGTGTCGTCCCTCAGTTCTCGCCAAAAGCTAGGGTCGACAACACGTACGGCTCTCCCATTCAGGCTCCGTTCGGTACCGCCGACGCCTTCTGCGGTCTGGCTTACGCACCCGAGGACATCTACGTTTCGGATTCCAAGACCGGCTCCATCATCAAATTGTCGTTCCTTCCCGTTCAGCGACACGGAAAGGCGAAAATGACGGAAGTGATAGCCGGTTTCGCGGTCAACAAGGGCTCCGGTTGGAGCATCTTAGGCCCGTCCGGGAT
>DATAPM010000064.1:0-3043 GCA_036265225.1 Vulcanimicrobiaceae bacterium | reverse complement strand
AAGCTGACGGCCGACTCGGTAGCGCAGCTCGCACAACGCCTTGACGGATTGATCGCCGAACGCGGCCGCATCAGGCTGATGATCGATCTAACGGGTTTCGGCGGCTGGGAAAATATGGAAGCTCTCGGAGCACATATGGATCAGTTGAAATTCCTTCAACAGCGAATTCAGCACATCGACCGCATCGCCGTGATCGCCGGCTACCCCTGGCAGCATCAGCTGTTTGATTGGATCAGTAACGTGGTTCACACGCAAGCGAAAGTCTTCGACAAAGGCCAAGACGCCGCCGCAACGGAGTGGCTCCTTAAATAGCCGCGAGGCGAAAAACACCGCCGCGCCCTACGAAGCGCTGAGCGCCGCGCGCAGATCCCGTAAGGCACGTTGCGACGCAGCGCTGCCGGTAAGCTTGACGTTTAAATCCAGCGCCCGCAGCTCCACCAGCGGCCCGCCGGCAACCCGCGACAACTCCACCGCCTCGCTGCTGCAGCGCTGCGCCTCACCGCTTGCGGAAAGCGCCGACAGCGCGATCGCTTCCGCCAGCTTTGCTCGCGCATGCAGGCGCGGCCACTCCGCAACCCGTGCGCCCGCGCTACGCGCCGCATCGAGCGCGCGGCGCGGCTGATCGACCAACGCTAGCGCCTCAGCCTCCGAAATCGCTACCGCCTGCGTGATGGGAAACGCATCGCACCCCGTCTCGCGCGCCAGTCCCACCCACTCCAGCGCCCTCGCGCCGTCGCGCTGATGAATTTCGATCCGCGCCAAGTTCGAAAGTACGATCGCGCGGTCGAGCGCGCTGCCGAAGAGCTCGATGAGCGCGTGCGCCTGTAAGGCATACTCCTTCGCTTCGTCGAGCCGTCCCAGCGTCAGCAGGTGCGCCGACATCGTCTGCAGTCCGAGCCGCAGCGTGCGCGTGTCGCGCCAGTGCATGCCCGCGTCCACGATGCGCGCCGCTTCATCCAGCGCCCCCGATAAACCGTCGGGACGCGCCGCGTGCAACCCCGAAACTCGCACCTGCACGTCGATCGCCAAGCGCGTGTCCACCAACGGCTCGCGACGCACCAGCGCCGCGGCCTCGTCGATGAGTCCCAGCGCGTGCAGCTCGGCGCCGCGCCCGAAGAGCAGCGACGCCTCACCGATCAACGCCTTCACCAACAGCGACGCATACGCGCGATCGCCCGCGCCGGCCCGCGCCCGCAAACGCACCAGACACGCCTCGCGAACACCGGACTCAACTGGCGTCCCAAGACAATGCGCCGCCTCAAACTCTTCCAAATCGCACGCCAGCCCAAGCCGCTCAGCCAGCCGCGCATCGCCGACACGCCCCAATAATGCGCGAGCCTCGGCGCAACTCCCCAACGCGGATTCAAAGCACCCCGACTCGGTTTCCAGCTCGGCGCGCAAACAAAGCAACTCGATCGCCTCAACCGCACCCGCTTCCCGTAGCGACCCCGTCGCCGCTGCGCGCGCACGCCCGTGCTGACCGGCCGCGCGCAGCGTCTCAACCGTCATCCGCCGTGCCGCGACCGCCGGAGGCAAAAACCCCTGTGCCGCGCGCAAACTGAACGCGCGATCGAGCGCGTCGGACAATCGTTCGCGCGCCGCATGCAGATCGCGATAGAACTGGCTGCGAGAAAGCCCGACGTCCGCAGCGATCGCATCGTGCGGCTCGTGCAAAATGTCGCTGCGCCGCAACACCGTAAACCGCCGTCGCTCCCGCTCCGATTCCGACGCGATCTCCTCGATGATCTTTCCGACGACGGCGTCGAGCGAGGGCCCTAGCTCGGTTCGCCGAGCGGTCGGATGCACCGCCTGCAAGTTCTGCAACAAGGCCGGGACCGCCGAACGTTTTCGCTTGGGCATGGGACTAACGTGAGACTTTAGCGGACGGAGCCAACGTCTTCAATCGGTAAATTATGCATTAAGAAAACCTTCACGCCTCTAAAGGAGATTGTCCGCGTGCGACTTTCCGCCTCCACCCTTACCGCTGCCGGAGCTTTAGCGCTTGGCTTGCTTACGGCTTGCTCGCAAAGCCCGCAGCAAAGTTCCGCCTCGGGCGCCGTTCCGCCGGCGAGTCTGCGCAGCGGCTTTACTCCGCTGCGCGCACCCAACGGTGCCGTATCGGTTTTCCCGGCTTCCTTTAAACCCAACCTCGTCCGCCCCGCATGGATGAAGCCCGCACCGGCCGGCAACCACCGCCACTCGGGAATCGCGGTGGCCCAGTTCGGCGGCTCGAGCGTGCTCTGGTACAAGGCCAACGACAAAACGAATCAGCCTCCGGTCGTCTGCGAGCCGGCCGATTCGACCAACGGCATCCGCATCGACCATAAGGGCAACCTGTGGGTTCCCGACGGTCGCGCCAACTCGACCACGGAATACGCGCCCAACTGCGGCGCCGCTGAGCTCACCATTCCCGATCCCACCGGCGAGCCGGCCGACGTGGCGTTCGATCGGCACGGGCACGTCTACATTCTCAACATCAATGACATCAGCGGTCCGCCGACCGTCAACGTCTACACGACGAAAGGCAAGCTGCTGCGCACGCTGAGCGATCCTTCGTTCTCGGTGCTCTTCGGCGTGCAGAGCGATAACAAGGGCGACGTCTTTGTCTCCAACTTGACGAGCAGCAACCAAGGCATCGTCATCGAGTTCCCTCAAGGGAAAATGCCGGGAACGCAGCTCTCGGGAATTGTGCTCGGCTTACCCGGCGTGCCGTCTTTTGACGCGCAGGATAATCTGGTGATCAGCGACTGGTTCCGCGGAACCATCGACGTCTTCGCACCGCCGTACACCAGCGCTCCGACGACGTTCCCCTTGATGGGTGCGTCGATCTGGTGCCCGCTCGACCACAAGCAAAAGCACATCTACTGCGGCGACGCCGAGAACGGCTCGCTCGACGTCTACGCCTATCCGTCGGGAACGTATCTCTACAGCGACACCGGCGATCTCTCGGCGAGCGCGCTGGTGACCGGCGTCGCGCCGGCTCCGCCCGCTCCATACTAAAAAGCAGCGCAACCCTAGGAGGCCGATACGATCGGCCTCTTGG
>DATAPM010000063.1:0-13401 GCA_036265225.1 Vulcanimicrobiaceae bacterium | reverse complement strand
TGTGGTGCGCGCCGAAGTAACCATAGTATCCGTTCGACGTGCTGAGAATTCCAAGCATATACGACAGGTTCTGATGGTCCGATCCGCCGCTAATCGGATTGAGCAGCGGCTCGCCACGCTGGTCGCGCATTCCGAGCATTCCCGTGCCGTCCGCGGAGGGAACGACGTCGGCGATCTGTTTGACGAAGGCGTAGAGCCCCGGCGACGCACTTATCACGAACGGGTCGCCGGTCGTGAGCTGATCGGTATTGATGTACTGGAAGACGTTTTTGCGCAGCTGCGCTCCATTTTCATAGATTAGCGCGGCAGAACCGAACAGGCCGAGCTCGTGGCCGTCCCAGGAAGCGATCTCGATGGTTCGCTTTGGGCGCCAACCGTGTTGCGCGAGGGCATGGAAGGCGTCGGCATCCTGAAGCATCACCGTCGTGCCGCTTCCGGGATCGATGGCGCCGAAGGTCATGGCGTCGCGGTGGCTGCCGATCATGACGATCGAATCGGGCTGTTCCGATCCGGTCATGTCGCCGAAGACGATCCAAATCGTCTTGACTTGGCGCTCGAACTTGGTGTGCACGTGCACCGTCTCGTTGCCGCCGAAGCGCTGCACGAACTCGAACATCGGATGCCACGATTGCGGCACGACCTTGCCGCTCATTCCGGCCAGCAGCACGCGCGCCGCATTCTGCGTGATGCTCAACTCGGGAATCGTCGCGTGCGGGATGTCGTTCCAGCTTTTATGCGCAACGCCGGGCAGCGGCGCTTGGCCGGCCAGCGTTGGGTCTCCAGGCGGAAACATCATAAAGCCGCGCGGCGACATGCCGCCCATCCGCTCGGCCATGTTGCCGTTCTTGTAGTTGCCGTTGGGCCACATTGCGCCGCCCCCGTAGCCCGTCGTCGAAGGCTCCATGAACATCAGGATCGCAGCGACGCCGCGTTTGCGCAGCTCGTTGTAGGCAATCCAGCTCGGATTCACGCTGCGAATGCCGCCGCCTGGCGCGCTCAAACGCACCATCGCCACGGCACCTTGCAGGCTCACGTGTTCCGAGTCGATTTCCGCAAGATCGTCTTTCGAGGCGCCATTCACGTAGACGACCGGGCCGGTGACGTCGCCGTCGCCCGATTCCTCGAGAAACGGCTGTCCGGCCATCCGTTCCCACCGCGTAGGATGTCCGGGCGTACCTTCCAACAGGTCGAAGCTTTGCCGGCGCGGCGACGTCATCGTCAAGGTCTGTTCGAGCGGACCGGTGACTTCAACGCCGTACTCCTTGACTCGGGTGGTGAAGCCGTCTTGTTCGAGGCGTTGCTTGACGTACAGCGCCGTCGCATAATCTGCCGGCGTGCCGGCACGATGCGGAACCGAGGAGATGTGATGCTCGATTTCCATCGCCGCGGCGGCGTTGGGAACGCGCATCATCGTTTTCTCGGCCTCTAGCTCGGCGGCGACGGCCGGGCCGGCGGCCCAGCCAACCAATGCTGCGTCCGACGTGACTGTCGAGGGCGGCGTGGCGACGCCCAGGCACCCAAGCATGGCGACGAAAGCGAGCGGAAGACGCAGCTTTGAAAACATGTCCCGACCATTACGGGACTAGTGAATTTAATCTTGCATAATCTGTGGCGAAAATTAAAGGCGGCATAAGGCGGCCTTAAGCCGCCGTTTGCATCGCTGGCCGATGATAGCGCTGTGCGGCTCACGGCAGCGTCGTGCCTTCTCCTTATGTTGCCCGGCATCGCGGGTTGCAGATCGCAAACCTCGGGCATCCCGTGGTTGACCGACGCCCCCGTGGTGAGCAAGCGCGGCGGCGTTGCGTCGCTGGAACTCGCGGCCGTCGTCGACAAAGCGACCGGTGCGCCCGCCTTGGCTTATAACGGAGGCACAGTCGGAGTCGCACCGACGATTCGCATTTGGCCCAGCGACGAGATCCGCGTGAAATTGATCAACCGTCTCCCGGCCGGCGCGCAAGAGCCGAACCTTATCAATCTCCACTTTCACGGGCTCGAGGTTTCGCCTAATCCGCCATCCGACGATGCGATGCGTTTGGCGGCGCCGGGTGAGTCCATCGTTTACGATCTGCACGTCTCGACGCATCAACCGCCGGGCCTATACTGGTATCATCCGCACGCGCACGGTCAGACCTATTGGCAGATCACCAGCGGAATGTCGGGGGCAATCGTCGTCGAGGGGTTGCAACGGCATATTCCGGCATTGACTGCGCTGCGCGAACGCATCATTGTGTTGCGCAACGTTCAATCGCCGCCCGACTACGATGGTATCCCGATCGCGGCGCGACCCGAGCCGGTGAGGTCGAGCATCATTGCGGGGCGCAAGCGGGCGGGCCGCTTTACGCTAGTCGACGACGACGATGCGATGGGCCAGCCGTGTGCCCCGATTCCGGGGATGACGGTCACGGCCAACGGTTCGGCGCGGCCGTCGATCGGCATCGACCCAAGCGAGTGGGAACTCTTTCGCGTCGTGAACGCATCGGCCGGACGTTACTTCGATGTCGCGGTGGACGGCGAGCCACTGCAGTTAGTGGGCCTCGATGGATTCCCGCTTGACGCTTTTTCCGGCTCGCCGCCGGTGCAAACCGTTGGCCACATCGTGATCGCGCCGGCCGGGCGCGCCGAGTTTTTAGTGCGCGGTGCGTCGCATCCAACGGTCATGCGGTCGCGTTGCTACGTGAGTGGAAAGGCCGGCGATCGCGATCCGGAGGTCGTGCTCGCGGATTTGCGCGGCGATGGGAACGCGCCTGCCGGGGCGATGCGGGTTCCGAATTTACATCGCGCGATGCCGTTGGTTTTGGGCGCCGGGAGCGCGGCGTTGCCGGCGGTCAGAGCGGACCGCCGCATCGTCTTCACCGAGAATATCGACGGCTTCTACATTAACGGCCGGCGATACCGCATGGGCGATTCCCCCGCGGTCGTCGCGCGGGCCGGCACCGTCGAACGCTGGACGCTGGTCAATCGAACCGACGAAGTGCACGACTTCCACATCCACCAAGTGCATTTTGCGGTCGAATCTATTGACGGCCGGCCGGCGCGACCGCTGCACTGGGTGGACACGGTCACCGTGCCGCCGATGCGATATACGCACACGGCGGGGAGCCCGGGAACGGCCACGGTCTTAATGGATTTTCGCGATCCGGCAATTCGCGGCACGTTCGTTTATCACTGTCACATTCTCGATCACGAGGACGGCGGAATGATGGCGACCATTCGGGTTATCTAGCGGGTATTGCTACGCGGCCTTAAGTAAGCCGCCTCGCCCCCTAATCTCAGGTTATGAAGCGCTTGCTTTAATCGCCTCATGAGCAACACTTTGCGTGCCCGCGGCCTCAGTGCGATTGCTTGCATAGTCGCCGCATCCTTCACCGTCACCGGTTGCAACTCGGGTGCAACCTCTTCGGCTACCGGGGCAGCCATGCTGCCGCCCGCACTCCAAGCGGCGAGCATGCAGACGCCGCAATCGCGCAGCTTCAACGACATCCAGCACATCGTGGTGATCCACCAAGAGAACTGGTCGTTCGATGCGCTGTACGGAAAGTACCCGGGCGCCAACGGCGTCGGACCGGGCACGAACGTCGCGCAACTGGCGTGGAACGGACGGCCGCTGACTTGGGCGCCGCAGCCGCTGAACTATGCGGGCGATCCCGACAAGCGATTTCCCCCGCAACTGCCGCTTACCACGTACCTCGCGTCGAAGTACGTGCCGTACTTCGATCGCACGGGCGACATCGTTCACCGCTTTTACCACGAGCAATATCAAATCGACCACGGCAGGATGGACAAGTTCGTCGACTACAGCGACAACGGTGGCTTGGTCCTGAGCCAGTATAGCGACAGTCCCCTGCCCGAGGCCGAGCTGGCCAACCGCTACACGCTGGCCGACAACCTCTTCCACAGCGCCTTCGGCGGCTCGTTCCTCAACCACCAGTTTCTGATCTGCGCCTGCGCACCGAAATGGAATAATGCGCCGGCCGACTATATCTCCGTTCCCAACAAGAATCCGGCCAAGCTGAACGACAACCACGTAACGCCCGATGGATACGCCGTGAATACGTCCTACTCGACGTACTCGCCGCATCCAGAGGGAGTCTCGTCGGACGATCTGGTGCCGCCGCTCACGGAGAAGACCATCGGCGACCGGCTCAACGCCGCCCGGGTCAGCTGGAAGTGGTACTCCGGTGGATGGGATGCCGCGTTAGCCGGACACCCGAACAAGCTTTTCCAGTTCCATCATCAACCTTTTGCCTACTATCAGAACTACGGCGACGGGACGCAGCTTCGCGCCGAACATCTCGTCGATCAGACGCAGTTGACCAAAGATCTAGCGCGCGGGTCGCTGCCCTCGGTGGTCTTCATCAAGCAGATCGGCGCGGATAACGAGCACCCGGGTTACTCGTCGCTGCTTCAAGGCCAGACGAAAACGATGCAGATCATCAACTCGATTGCTTCGACGCCGTACTGGAAGAACACGGTGATCATCATTACGTACGACGAGAACGGCGGCCGCTGGGATCACGTCGCGCCGCCGGCGATCGATCGCTGGGGACCCGGAACGCGCGTCCCCACGCTTATCGTCGGACCCTTTGCGAAACGTCACTTCGTCGATCACACGCAGTATGAAACCGTCTCGATTCTAGCACTCATCGAGAAGCGCTTCCATCTCAAACCGCTTGGGACGCACGACGCGCGAGCCAACCCCTTCACCGAAGCGCTCAACGTAACGCCGTAGAGGTCGCGGAGCAACAAACGGACCTGCCTCGATATGTCGACACCGACGATTGCCTCGGCACCAGAATCCTGGTCAATGCCGTCGAGGATCCAGAGTAGACCGTCGGCACCGGCCGCGATGCCGCTGGGGTAATAATAGCCGCTAAAGGTCCCGTATTTTGGCAGATCGTCGAACTCCACGATGCGCGGGTGCAGCGCGTTGGGAGATAACCCGGGCGCGGAACGCGCCGCGCCGGCGCTTGTCAGAACGTCGCTGCTTGCGCCTTTGAAACTACAACCCACCACTGCGACAGCGAGTGTTATAAAAACGAAGGAATAGAGTGCGCGTGCCATATCTGCAACCTCCGAGAAATTATCGGTCTAGCGCCGCCGGAGCCGGCGTATCGTCAGATTCCCTCGCTCCGGCTACTACCCTAGCGGCCAAGCCTAGAAAGGCAAATGGCCGTTAGGTCCGATATCGCGTTCTCGGCGTAGCGGCTCGCAATCATTTCGTTCGTAGTCCGTGAACCGGTTAGCCTTGGGGACGGTAACCCGAAACATCGGCGGTAGCGAACGATGCGGATCGACTGGTTGCCCCGGCAATAACGGGAGAGGTCGGCGGGGAGCCCGGCCGGAAACGCCGACCAACGACAATGCCATACTTCATCGTCATCAACGAACGCGGGGCCGCCTGGGATTGGTCGCGACCAATGCGTGACCAAAGCGAGTGGGACGCGCACTCGACCTTCATGGACGAGCTGGCGGCGACTGGATTTATCGTAGCCGGAGGACCCCTTGGCGGCGAGGATGACGCGGCGCGAGTACTCCATGTCATCGACGCTCGGGATCAAAGCGCGATCGAACGTCGGATGGAACAAGATCCGTGGATTGAGATGAAGCTGCTGAAGCGAGCGAGCATCGAACCGTGGACGGTCTTGTTGGGAGGGTTGGCTCTGCGATGACGGCCGATCAGCGCGACGCCGTGCCGGAGCGATGGTCCACCCGGGTGCTTTGGTTCTGTGGACTCGTGTTTATCGCGTACGTTCTTATAACGGGGCTGTGCGGCTTTCAAGTCGGGCGCCAAATCGACGCGGCTAAAACCAATCCGTTCGTCGGGCTCGGCTCGGCGATGATCGGGCGCGATGCGACCGAAACATTTGCCGTTCGTCAGTCACATCTGCCCCGAATTATCACCGCGTCGCCGGTCTTCTGGATGGCATTGCGGAAGGCGGAGTAAGCCTACTTTACGACTTTAGGCTTTCGTACTTAATAACGGTCGACCCGAAGTGGGACGCCGGGCCGACCAGCGTCATCCCGATCCGACGCATCACACCGAACGAACGCTCGTTGTGGGGAAAAGCCACCGCGACAATTCGATCCAGGCCGGCGTCTTGGAAACCGCGTTGCACGACCGCGCGCGCCGCTTCGCTCGCATAGCCCTTCTTCCAGTGCGGCGAATCGAGAATATAGGCTACCTCGATCTCGCCGCTTTTCTCTAACGGTCCCAAACCGCAGTGGCCGATAATGGCGCCGGTCTCACGCAGAATGATGGGATAAAAGCCGAAGCCCATCTCGTTATCCAGCTCGCGCATTCGTTCGACGATGCGGGCGGTCCGCTCGGCCGTCCAAGTTCCTCCGGGGATGTTGCCGTCCATTACCTCGGGCTTTGCGAAAATCTTCGCCGCCTCTTCGACGTCGTCGGGACGCCAGCGGCGCAGAATCAGCCGCGGCGTTTCGAGCACGATCTCGTTCATGGGCGCACCGCTACGAATGTCCGAACATCGTAACGAGAGCGAAGATTCCTAGAAAGGCGATGATCCCGGCGAGCCAGAGTGACAGCGACTGAGAACTCTTGCCGTACTCCATTCGGAGAGCGTGTATGCTCTGGCGATAGACGACGACGGCCATGGCGAGCGCGAAGAATCCGATACAGACCAACACGATCCCGAACTCTTGCGGGCCGCCGATCCGAGCCCGCTGCCCCGGCGTCGTAGCGAAGACGTCGGTAAGCTTGTAGACGCTGAAGCCGAACGTGATGAGCGAAGTCGCGGTCCTGATCCAGGCCTGCATGGTGCGCTCGTATGCAAGCAGGGTGCGGTCGTAAGCGAGCTGTGTCGACTTGTCCATCGTGAACGCTTCGTCGCCGCGTCCTACCAAAACTGCAGCACGAGGCCGGTTCCGATGTAGTCGAACTTGAGTGCGGGAATGCCGGTAAAGGCGTGCCCGTACTCGACGTCGATTTCGGTACGCGTGCCGAGCAGCTTTTGAACGCCGAAATCGGTGAAGGCGCGTCCGCCATTAGCCGCGTCGATCCTTGAAACGTAGACGTATTCGGCGTAGAACTGATAGAAGTTCGGGATTTGCGCGGTCACGACAAATGATGGGATCGTCACGCCGTAGCGCGCGTAGCCCGCCATTGCCGGCGCGCCGGTCGAACCGATGCCGATGGTGGTGCCGGCGGCCATCGCCGGACTCAACGAATACGATGCGTCGAGATTGGCGGTGTACGTGGTGTGTCCGGCGGTCAATGCGGGCGAGCCGTTGGGAGGCAGGTCCAAGCCGTCGACGGCGAACGTCCATCGCCCCTGCAGCGGCAGCTCATACTTAAAGCCCAGGCCGGAGTCGGTAACCCCGTGCGAGGTCCCGCCGGCGGCGCCGCTCGGTCCGTACGCGCGCGTCGCAAAGTAGTTGGGACCAATGACGTCGATTTCGAAGTTCTTGGCCACGCCGAGGCGCAAGAAATTCTGTGGCACTTGGGTTTGAACGGAGCCGTCGGTGGACGTGCCGTTTTGCTGATTCTGATAGCCGAGCTCGACGACGACCGTGTCTTTCTTCACCGCGCAGGTGCTGTAACCAACGGTCGGGCGGTTCGCCGTGGCCAGCAAACGCGCGGGACCAGTGCACGGATCGGCGGCCGAGGGACTCGGTGAAGGCGCCGGCGACGCAGCGACGGCCCACAACGGCGCGCAAGCTGCCATTATTCGAATCGTTGCGTGCACGGAGTGCGGCGTTCGCGTAGGCTGCGCGTCGTTCCCTTGGCGGGGGAATTCCCCGTCGTGTGAAAAGCTTTGGCGAGATGCAGGAAAGCGGTGGCGCGCTGCGCCCGTTTCACTACACGATTTTCATCTACGCCAACGCGGGCGTTTTTTGTGACGGCTACATCTTGAGCAGTATCGGCCTGGCACTAATTACGCTGACGCCGCGCTTTCATCTCGACGCATTGACGACGGGCCTGATCGGCGGCTCCACTCTGTTCGGTATCCTCGTCGGCGCGCCGCTCTTCGGTCATCTCACCGACCGCCACGGCCGACGGATTTTGATGATCGCCGATTTATGCGCATTTGTGGTTGTAGCGGTGGCACAGATATTCGTTACCAACGTGTGGGAGTTGATCGCGCTGCGTTTTATCCTGGGTTTGGCGATCGGTGCCGATTATCCGATTGCGACCGCGATCATCGCCGAGTTCATGCCGCCGAAGCAGCGCGGCGCGGCATTGAGCGCGATGGAAGCGGTCTGGTTTCTCGGCGCTGCCGTCGCGTACGTTGCCGGTTACGCTTTGCTGCATACGGGCGACGCGAGCTGGAAGTGGATTTTAGCTAGCCCTGCGCTCTTTGCACTTCTCGGGTTGTTGCTGCGGGCGAGCGCGCCGGAGTCGCCGATGTGGCTGGCCGCGCGTCAGACGGGCGAGCTCGGGCGTTCGTCGTTTCGGACGATCTTTGGGCCATCGTTTCGGGGGCCGCTCGCCTTCGTTTCGGCGATGTGGCTGCTTCAGGTCGTGCCCCTCTTTGCGATCTACACCTACGCGCCGACGGTTCTATCGATGTTGGGGGTCAGCAGCCAAGGCCCCGCGGGCAGCGTCGCGATTACGGCGGCGTTTGCCGTTGGTGCGTTTGCGGCGATGCCGTTGGTCGAAAGACTTGGCCGGCGGCCGCTCTGCATCATCGGGTTCGCGGTCGCCGCCGTCGCCTTCGGCGTGCTGCCGTTCGGCGGCGCAGCGGTGGTGGTCATCGCATTTCTTGCCTACGCCGTTGGGATGGGCGCGGCGACCGTGCTCGAGCTAGTCTATCCAGCCGAACTTTTTCCGACATCCATACGAGCGTCGGCGACGGGGTTTGCGGCGGCGGTCAGCCGCGTCGGCGCATTCGTTGGTACGTTCTTGCTGCCGATCGGGTTAGCACGCTTTGGCACGACATCAATTATCTTCGGCGCCTGCGTCCTGTCGGTAATCGGACTAGGGATTTCGTTGTTTTGGGCTCCGGAGACGAGGGGAAAAGCGATCGTATAGGGCCTGCTTTGCCGTGCTATACTAGTAGGCAGCAGAAAGGGCCCCATGCTTCTCGCCCTCGCCGCGTCGCTTCTCGCGGCCTCCATCGCCGCTCCGGCCTTCGCCGAGAGCCTGCGTCAATCTCTAGCGCGAAAAAGACGAGCGCCGGGCGGCGGATGCGATTAGTTGCACTGACGGCGGGGTTCGTCGCACTCCTTGCATCTTCGGCGTGTGCGCACGTTCCGTACGCGATTTCGGGTGCCGACCGCACACGCTTCGGCAAGAACCTCATCACGGTGCACGTTCCGGGGAAGGCCGATCCGTTGATCCTCGGTGCGGCCGACTGCAAACTTTATCGCGCCAGAATAGAGCACCAAGACGTCGTCGGCTGGCAGGTAACGCTCGCCGCCGATTGGGGCGCCACGTATCCCGCGTTTTTGACGGCCTGTTTGGACGAATCGCTCGCTTGGGACGGCAAGTACGTCAAGGTGTATTTCTGCGCGCGGGCAATCGGTGCCGGCGGCGGATGTACCAATGGAGGCAATTACCGCAGCCGTAGCGGCGCGCGCCCCTGGCAGGTCTCGCTGAGCAACGGTAAGGACTGGGTGCTTCTACCGAGATAGACGTAGGAAACCGCCGCTCATCGCGGCGTCGCTTCCTAAACGCGCTCGTTAGGACTCATCGATTGTGTAGAGCCACCATTGCGGCGCGCCGCGGCGCGCTTCCCGATCGAAATAGACTTCGATCCTCGGCCCCTCGGCGGTTTTGAGTTCGAACCAATGCCGCTTGAGGTAGTTGTCGCCGCGGTCGCCCTTGGTAGACCGCCAGCTTCGCACGACCTGATTTACGCTTAGCGTTCTGCCTTCCCAAACGAAGGCGGCCGGCACTGGCGGTTCGCCGCCGGTCGCGGGCGTGACGAAGGTATCGCCCGAGGGCGCGATCGGCCTGCTGACAAATCGCCGCACGAGGCGTGTTTCGTCGGACGAACCGCATTCTCTTTAGGCGAGCAAGCGGCGCTTCGGCGAAGGCGGCCCGAAGACCACGTTGAAGCAACAAAGCCAACCCGCTCGAATCAATGAGCGGCGCTTCATACTGTTCCGCGGGGTCTTGTGAACTTAAATACGATACGCGAAGTCAAGCGCCCGAAATCACCCGCCGAGATTCGTAACTGGGATGAAGGTTACGCGTGGCTTGGCGGAGGCACGTGGCTCTTTTCGGAGCCGCAAATCGCAACCCACACTCTGATCGATCTCGAAACGTTCGGCTGGACGCCGATTGCTGTCGAGCCGAACGCACTGGAACTGGCGGCAACGTGCAAGATCGCCGAACTCTACGCCTTCGAGCCGGCGCCGGAGTGGAAGTCCGGTCCGCTTATCGGTGAATGCTGCCGCGCATTTCTGTCCTCTTTCAAGATATGGAACGAAGCGACCCTGGGCGGAAATCTCGTGATGTCGCTGCCGGTCGGGCCAATGATCTCACTGACGGTGGCGCTTGAGGCAACGTACGCGCTTTTGGCGCGAGACGGCAGCGCGCGGGAAGTGCGCGCCGACGCGTTCGTCACCGGCAACCACGCCAATGTCCTGCGACCCGGCGAACTGCTGCGCGCGGTCCGCATCCCGGTCAGCGCGCTCGAAAAGTCCTTTGCTTTTAGGCGATCAGAGTTGACTCATCTCGGGCGCTCTTCCGTTCTGCTGATCGGCACGCGCGCCAACCCGGCCGGCGGCCTCACCCTCACGGTAACCGCAGCAACGATTCGCCCCGTTCAGCTTACTTTCGACGGTTCGCCGAGCGCCATCGAGCTGCGCGACGCTATCGATGCGACGATTCCCGAGAACCTCTACCTCGACGACGTACACGGCTCGCCCGCGCACCGCCGTCACCTTACCTACCATTACTCGGAACAGATCCGTCAGGAGCTCTCTGCGTGAATCTCACCGTCAATGGAAAGAAGTTCGCGGCGACTCCCGATCCCGGCGAGTGCCTTCGTGTGTTTCTGCGCGATCTCGGCTGGTATGGCGTGAAAAAGGGCTGCGATGGGGGCGACTGTGGTGCGTGCACGGTGTGGGTGGATCGCAAGCCCGTGCACAGCTGTCTCTATCCGGCGTTTCGCGCCGAGGGTAAGGCGATCACGACGATCGAGGGGCTGGCGGAGAACGGGCAGCTGCACTCGATGCAGCAGGCCTTTCTCGATGCGCAAGGTTTTCAATGCGGTTACTGCGCTGCCGGGATGATCATGACCGCTGCTTCGTTGAGCGACGAACAGAAGCGCGATCTTCCGCGAGCGCTCAAGGGCAATCTTTGCCGCTGCACCGGTTACGGGTCCATTCGCGACGCTTTCGACGGCGTGAAGAATGTGTCGCCCGACGCCGCGGCCGATTCGAAAACGGTGAGCGTCCAAAACCCGTTTGCCGAGGCGATCGTTACGGGGAAGGCACGCTATACGTCGGACATTCCTCCGATGGAGGGATTGCTGCATCTCAAGGTGCTGCGCTCTCCCCACGCGCACGCTAAGACTCTCTCGATCGACCGCAGCGAAGCGCTGGCCGTGCCCGGCGTAGTCGCGGTCTATACCTGGGAAGACGTTCCGCGACGGCGCTACACGACCGCAATACACGAGGATAACCGCGTCGACCCCGACGACACGTATTTGCTCGATAACGTCGCGCGCTTCGTCGGCCAGCGCCTTGTCGCGGTCGTGGCGGAGACCGAAGGTGCCGCCGAGGAGGGCTGCCGCAAGCTCAAAGTCGAGTACGAGCTTCTTGCGCCGGTCTTTGATCCGGAGAAGGCGATGGAGCCGGGTGCGCCGGTGCTGCACGACTTAGGCGGCGACTCGCACATCCTCCATCCCGAACAGAATATCTTTCTCGAGCTGCACGGCGAGGTAGGCGACGTCGCTGCCGGGTTCGCCGCGGCAGACGCCGTTTACGAAGAGACGTACGACGCGCCGCGCCAGCAGCACGTGCATCTCGAAACGATGCAATCGATCGCGTGGCGCGCCGAGGACGGACGGCTGCACGTGCGGACCAGCGCGCAAGGGCCGTTCATCGTTAAAGGCAAGCTCTGTTACCTCTTCGGGATAATGCCGGCCGATCTGCACGTTTTTACCGAACGCGTCGGCGGCGGTTTCGGCGGGAAGCAAGACATGATGAGTGAGGATCTGCCGCTCTTTGCCGCGATCAAAACGGGCCGCCCGGTGAAGTGGGAGTTTACGCGTGAGGAGCAGTTTATCGGCGCGACCACGCGCCATCCAATGCGCACGCACGTCAAGCTAGGCGCAAAGAACGATGGGACGTTGACGGCGATCCATTTCCGGATCGTCTCCAACACCGGTGCGTACGGCAATCACGGTGGCGAAACGCTTGCCAACGCGATGTCGGGGCCGTGGGCGCTCTATCGCTGCCCCAACAAAAAAGGCGATGGGTATGCGGTCTACACCAATCTGCAGTGCGGCGGCGGCTTTCGCGGCTATGGGACGACGCAGCCGACGTTTGCGATCGAGTCGGCCATCGACGAGCTCGCGGCGTTGCTCGAGATCGATCCGATCGAGATGAGGCGTAAAAACGTTATCGGTGCGGACGACGAGATGGAGTCCGTGTTGACGGAGCCTTCCGACCTCACCATGGGGAGTTATGGGCTGGATCAGTGCATCGATGCCGTGGAGGCGGCGTTAGCCAGTGGACGGGGGCTGCCGAAGCCCGAGGGAGAGGACTGGCTTTGCGGCAGCGGCGTCGCGATTTCGATGCTCGATTGCGTGCCGCCGACGGAGCAGCGTTCCGGTTCTGAAGTTACGCTCTTGCCTGACGGGGGTTATCACTTTACCGTCGGGTCGGTGGAGATCGGCAATGGGCTGGTCACGGCGCAGCAGCAAGTCGTCGCGCAGGTGATGAACTGTCCGACCGCCGCGGTCTCCTTTCTCAATGCGGATACGGATAAGACGCCCTACGACAGCGGGACGTTTGCCAGCGTGGGCATGATGGTGCCCACCAAGGCGGTGGAGCTAGCGGCGGTGGCGCTACGCGAGAAACTTCTTGCATTTGCTTCCCGGTGTTCCGGAGCCGATGCGGAGGCGTGCCGGCTTGATGGGGGCGCTGTCGTTTGCGGGGAGGGCCGAGTTGCACTGAGCGCGCTGCATGCTCGTGCCGCACTCGAGGGTGAGAATCTTTCGGCGTTTCGCAAGGCCTATGGAGCGCCGCGAACGGTATCGTTTATGGCGTACGGCGTTCGGCTGGCCGTGCACCGAGTGACGGGTGAGATTCGCATTCTCTTCAACATCGAAGCGGTCGATGCGGGCGTGGTAATGAACCCGCACCAGCTGCGCGGACAGGTCGTGGGCGGCGTGGTCCAGGGCATCGGTTACGCGCTTCAAGAGAAGATGGTTTACAACGATGCCGGCGCAGTGATCAATCCAACGCTACGCAACTATCGCATTC
>DATAPM010000062.1:0-13942 GCA_036265225.1 Vulcanimicrobiaceae bacterium | reverse complement strand
GCGTTGTAAACTTTTATGGCGTTGACGCCGAGCGAGCGCAGAATCATGAGATCGCGCTTCCAGATTGCCGAATTTTTATTGCCCAGCGGATTATCGAGCGGCCCTTCGCAGATTGGGGTTGGCGCATAGTTAACGCCCTTTAGGAAGATCGGTGCGTCGGCACCATGGGCGCGAATCTGCGCGAGCGGGCTGGGTACCGCGGCTGAGTACGGCGCGGCGCCGTTGCCGCAGCCCGCAAAAGCGATTAACAGGAAGACGGAAAGCAATCTTCTCACTGGGGAGCCTCCTCCGAGATTAGTTTTGTTGTAAATGCTAAGTGTAACAACGTTTGTTCGTCGGAATGCGTTCTCAGAACTCCACGTAAGAGCGGTCAAGCGAGCGCACGTCGTGGCAGCCTAGCAACCTGAGAGTACGAACGATATCGCTACGCAGAATCTCGATCGCTCGTGCGACCCCGGCTCCGCCCGCCGCACCTAGCGCGTAGGCATAAGCGCGGCCGATTAGTACGGCCCGCGCGCCCAAACAGAGCGCCTTGACGACGTCGCTACCGCGGCGAACGCCGCCGTCGAGCAGCACTTCGGCGCGGCCGGCGGTGGCCTCGACGACCTCGGGAAGCGCCCGCAGCGTAGCGGCGACGCCGTCGAGTTGCCGCCCGCCGTGATTGGAAACGACGATGGCCTCGGCGCCGGCATCGATCGAGCGTCGCGCATCCTCGGCGGTGAGCACGCCTTTCATAACGATCGGCCCCTGCCACAGCTCGCGAATCCAGCGCATGTCGGCCCAGGTCACGGTCGATCGTTCCAAAGCGGCGCCGATATCTTCGTACGGCATCGTTCCTTGACCGGGAATGACGACGTTGGGAAACTTCATCATTCCCCCATCGCGCATGACGTCGAACGTCCAGCTCGGGCGGACAAGAATTTGCGAAAGGTACGGCAGCATCTGCCAAAAGCGTCCGCTCGAGAGCTCGCGCGCCCCGTTGCGAATGTCGCGTTCGCGCTGGCCGGCCACGGCGGTATCTATCGTCACGACCAGCGCCGAAAAACCGGCCGCGCGAGCGCGCAGAATAGCGTCGGACGCGGCTTCGCGTCCACCGAGAAGATAAAGTTGATACCAAACGGGACCGCCGGAGGAGGCGCGCACGTCCTCGAGCCGGCATCCCGAGAGCGTCGAGAGCGTGTAAATCGTTCCCGCCTTACCCGCCTGCGCGGCGGCGACACACTCCCCGCGCGGATAGAAGAGGCGGCTGCTTCCGACGGGCGCCAGTAAAAACGGAAGCTCTATTTGCGTACCGAGCACGGTCGTGCCGAGATTGCAGACCGGAGCTGCCGCGGCGTTGCGCGGTCTAAACGTCGCGTGTTTGAAGACCGCGCAATTTTCGTGCATCGTTATTTCCGCGCCCGATCCGCCGTCAATGTAGTCGAAGACGACGCGAGGAAGCCGTCGCCGTGCTGCGATCCGGAAATCCTCGATGGTAACCGCCTCTTTCATCGCCCCAATCCCATCGCCGCAGCGACGCCCGGATCGCGATTCTCTGAGGCGATCGTCCGAAACGATCGCGCCGGCCGCGGCCTCACGAGGTCCACAGCGGGCGCGTGGAGGCCGTTCCGTTTCGCGCCGTGCTCATCGAGCACTTGACGTTGGCCTTCATCTGGCGATACCCTGTCGTCGCACCATGGTGGATCCACGTTTTGTAGCTACTGCATTTGCAACTGCGTTTGCGATCATCGATCCGATCGGCATGATTCCGATGACGATTGCCGCAACGGCGCGCGTTTCGCCGCAACGCCGCAACGCGATCGTGGATCAGGCGGTGCTCGTCGGTGGCATCGTCATTCTCTTCATGGGCGCCCTGGGGCGCGTGATCCTCGACTATTTAGGCATCACGCTGCCGGCCTTTACCATTGCCGGAGGAATTCTGCTCTTCCTGATCGCGATCGACATGCTCTTCGCGCGGCCGACCGGCGCGAAACAAACCGAAGCGGAAGAGCGCGAAGCGGCGCGAGGCGAGAATCCCGCCGTCTTTCCCCTGGCCATCCCGATGATCGCCGGACCGGGAACGATCGCCACGGTGCTGCTGCTGGTCAATCTTTCGCACGGCGACCGGCTCGACTTGCTCGTCGTGGCCGCGGCTTATGCGTTTGCGCTTTTTGTTACGTGGCTCTGCATGCGCGGCTCTTCGCTGCTGCTGCGCGTTATCGGCACTACGGGCATCCACGTCATCAGCCGCCTGCTCGGCATTATTCTCGCCGCGCTCGCCGTGCAGTTCGTTCTCAACGGCATCGAGCAGTCGCCGCTACGGCGGTGACACCTTGTTAGCCGCCGCCCAGCGCTGATACTCCGTCTTCTCCAGCGGCGGAAGGTCGGCGTCGGCGGGAAGTCTGAAGCCGGGTAGCGGGAGCGGAAACGGAATCGGATGCGGGGGCAGTTTGAATGGATCGTCGTCGGCCTCGTAGCAGAAGGGCCAAGCAATGTTGCCTTCCTCCATCGCGCCGTCTCCGTACGTGTACTCGTAGCGTCCGTAGTAGCAGTCTAGGTTTCCGTCGTGCCAGCTGCGCGTCGGCGTAATGATGCCGTTGCCGTGTTCGTCGCCGCGCGCGGTCGAAGGAATCGCAAACTGATAACTCTTGCTCGACGATTCGCGCGCCGACGGATCGATGGTCGGGATGGAGTGCGGATCGTTCTGCCGGTTCAGCTGAGCGACTTCCTTAGCGTAGCCGGCTTCGTCGCGGGCTAGGCTTGAGGGAGTGCTGCGAACGACCGGCGGTCGCGGCGGCTGCGGAGTTGCCGGCGTCGTCACGGTCTTGGCGAGCTCGTATCGTGGCGTACGCGCCGGCGGCGCCTCCTGCTGACGGGCCTTGCGGGCATGGTGCTCGGGCTGCGGCGTCGGCCGAAGTTTCTCTACGGTAAGAAGATGCGTCTCCGAGACGACCTCTTTGCTGCCTTGCGGTACGAAGATGCGCGCCGCGGCGTAGAAGAGCAGCGTCAAGAAGAATACGTGAAAAGCGGTCGAGGCAATCGTCGACCAAAACAGCGCGCGCCGGCGCCGATCCAGCCTTCCTGAAATCAAGCGACCGTCAGATTTCCTTCAGGGGTTTCCTGGTTTTAGCGGAGCGGATGAGGCTGGCAGAGTTCGATAAGAACGCCGCCCGTGGCCTTCGGATGGAGGAACGCAATGAGGTTACCGTGCGCGCCCCGGCGCGCGTGCCGGTCGATCAAGCGCACGCCCTTGGCTTCGAGATCGCGTAGTGACGCTTCGATGTCGGCGACGCGGTAAGCGGTGTGGTGAAGCTTGGTCTCGGCCTCGCCGCGGAAGCGGGCGATGGGCGAGCTTTCGTCGAGCGGCAGAACGAGCTCGACGAAAGAGGACCCGGCCTCCAGGCCGACGGCCTCAATGCCTTGATCGGCGACGATCTCACGATAGACTTCGCGAAAGCCCAGCGTCTGCGTATACAGGCGGACCGTTGCTTCGAGATCCTTGACGACTACGGCGACGTGGTCGATCTGCACCGCTACGCTACCACCTCGCGCGCGCGATAGGTGCCGAAGGCCTCGCGTAGCACGTTGCAAATCTCGCCAAGCGTTGCGCCGGCATCGACCGCATCGACGAATAACGGCATGAGATTGTCGCTGCCGCCGGCCGCGGTGCGGACTCTCGCCAGCTCGCGCTCGACGACGGCCGAATCGCGAGCCGCACGAAATGCTTTCAGACGTTCGACCTGCTCGCGCTCGACGCGGTCGTCGACGCGCTGCAAGGCGATGGACGTAGAACCGGTGTCTTCGGCAAAGCGATTCACACCCACCACGACCTGTTCGCCCCGTTCGATCGCCTGCTGCGCGGCATAGGCCGAGTCGGCAATGCGGGCTTGCATCCAGCCGCTCTCGATCGCCGCGATGCTTCCGCCCAATGCGTCGACTTCGGCGACGATCGCTCGGGCCCGTTCGACGAGCTCGTTGGTGAGGCTTTCCACGTAGTACGACCCGGCCATCGGATCCACGACGTCGGTAACCCCCGATTCATACGCGATTACCTGCTGCGTACGCAGCGCCAGCTTAGCGCTTTCCGCCGTCGGCAGCGCCAGCGCTTCGTCTTTGCCGTTGGTATGCAGCGATTGCGTTCCGCCCAGCACGGCGGCCAGGGCCTGCAGCGCCACGCGTACCACGTTGTTATCGGGCTCTTGCGCCGTCAACGTCGAACCGCCCGTTTGCGTGTGGAAGCGGAGCATCTGCGAGCGGGGATCCTTACAGCCGAATTCGTCGCGAGTGATCTGCGCCCACAGATATCGCGCTGCGCGGAACTTGGCGATCTCTTCGAAGAAATCGTTGTGTGCGTTCCAGAAGAACGAAACCCGCGGCGCTACGTCGTCGAGCGCGATGCCCGCGTCACGGGCCGCCTGCAGATAGGCTTTGGCATTGGAGAGCGTAAAGGCAATTTCTTCCACCGCGGTCGAGCCGGCCTCGCGAATATGATAGCCGGAGACGGAAATGGCGTTCCACTGCGGCACCGCCTTCGCGCAGTACGACATGACGTCGGTCACCAGGCGCATGGACGGCTTGGGCGGATAGATGTAAGTACCGCGCGCGGCGTACTCTTTTAGCACGTCGTTCTGCACCGTTCCGCCAAGCTTTTCGAACGCTGTGCCGCGGCGGCGCGCGACGGCCAACAGGAGCGCGAGCAGAATGGCCGCCGGCGCATTGATCGTCATGGATACGGTCACGCGATCCAGCGGCACGCCGTCCAATAGCGTCTCCATGTCGGCCACGCAGTCGATGGCCACGCCGACTTTACCAACCTCGCCGCGCGCCGGCAGAGCGTCGGAGTCTAGACCCAGCTGCGTCGGAAGATCGAAGGCCACCGAAAGCCCGGTCTGTCCGCGCTCGAGCAAATAGCGGTATCGGGCATTGGATTCGGCTGCGGTTCCAAAGCCGGCGTACTGGCGCATCGTCCAGAGCCGCCCACGATACATGTCCGCGCGAATGCCGCGGCCATACGGAAAACCTCCCGGCTCGCCGAGCTCGTGCGGCGTGCCTTCGATCGCGTCATAGACCGGTTGGATCGGAATGCCCGAAGCGTTGACGTGGCGCGCCATACCGCCGCTACAGTACGCCGCGGGGAGGCAGGGCGCCCGCCGTCGGCTGCCCAAGCGTTGCGGGTGCCGGCATTGATGGCGCTATTCGTTGCTGCTTTCTCAATGCAAGCGGCGCTCGACGCTCGTGCGGCCGGCGCCCCCGGCACCGGAATCGCGGTGGGCGTTATCGATCGCGGTCACACGAAGATCTACGTCGCAGGAAGCACCGGCAATGGCCGCGCGGTAGATCAGCGCACGCTCTTCGAGATCGGATCGGTAACGAAAACCTTCACTGCAACGATCCTGTCGGTAATGAGCCGGGCCGGCGAGGTTCGTCTGGGCGATCCAATCTCGAAGTATCTGCCGGCCGGTACGCACGCGCCGAGCCGCAGCGGTAAGCAGATCACCCTGCTCGATTTGGCCGAACAGCGATCGGGATTACCGCGGCTTCCCGCCAACATGGACGCCGGCGCAAACGATCCCTACGCGGACTATACGAACGCGGATATGTACGCGTTCTTGAACGGCTACGCACTCGATAGCGAACCCGGCACCGCGTACGGCTACTCCAACTACGGCCTCGGTTTGCTCGGGCAGCTGCTTGCAAACCGGGCCGGCACGACTTACCCCCGGCTCCTCGGCGCTACGGTCCTACAGCCGCTCGCAATGGATCGAACGGTGCTGGTAATGTCCGGCACTCCGACCCCGCCGCTCCTTGCCGTCGGACACGATTTGGGCGGCAACCCCGTTACGACGTGGCAGTTCCAATCGATAGCACCGGCCGGTGCAATGGCCTCGAACCTCGACGACATGCTGAAGTACTTGCGATGCAACATGGGTCTCGGTCCGCTTGCGGCGGATTGTCTGTTCGCACAGCAGCCGCGCGCTGCCGGGCAACCGCGCCATAAGATTGGCCTGGTCTGGAATGTCAATCAGGAGAACGGTATCATCTCTCACGGCGGCGACACCGATGGTTCCCATGCGTTCGTGGCTATCTCGCGCGATCACCGAACCGGGGTTGTGGCGATGAGCAATGGACCGTTCATCGCAGATATTGCAACCCGCGTCGTGCTTCCAGGGTATCCCGTGGGCACGTGTCCGGCATCGGCGTCCGCAGCCGAAGCTGATCCCGCTTCGTACGCCGGCGTTTATTGCAACGCCGGCTCCGGACTGACGTTCGTGGTGCGTAACACACCGAAGACCGATGTGCTCTCCATCGCGCTCTTGCCCCAGCCGGCGGCGAACGTACCTCGAGTTACCTCCGACACCTTCGAATCCGCGCGCTACGGCGCAAGCTTCCAGTTCGTGCGCGAGGGAGCGCGAATCGTCGGCCTCTGGCTGCGGCAATACGGACAGACGATCCCCGCCGTGCGCCTCGACGCGCGTGGCAAACCCCTCGTAGCGCAGCTCGCCTCGGCGTTTCCACCGGTCGTGACGCTAACTCCGGCGGAGTTGCAGCAGTACGTCGGGACATATACGGCCAAGGGCCTCGGCAGCTTTACGGTGACGCTGCAAGGCGACACGCTCGACGTGCAGCTCACTGGGCAACCGGCAGCTCCGGTCTTTCCATCGGGAAAGGACGAGTTCTTCTATAAAGTAGTGGATGCGCAGATCACCTTCAACCGCGATGCCGCCGGGAACGTAGCATCGCTCGTGCTGCATCAAAACGGTCAGACCGTCTCGGCCTTCCGCGGAGTCCCACCGGCTTCGGCGTTTCCCCCAAGTGTATCCCTGACTCCGGCGCAGTTACAGGAATACGCCGGGACCTACACGGCAAACAGCGTCGGGACGTTCACGGTGGCGCTGCACGGCGACACGCTCGACGTGCAGCTCACTGGGCAACCGGCCGCTCCGGTCTTTCCGTCGGCAAAGGACGAGTTCTTTTATAAACTAGTGGACGCGCAGATCACCTTCGGCCGCGATGCCGCCGGGAACATCACATCACTCACGCTGCATCAAAACGGTCAGACCGTCACCGCTCGCAAAACTCCGTAAGGTTCGCTTCAGCCGTCTCCAATCGTCATAAGCGCGGAGCCGCTCTCTACGTTTGACCCGGCGCCGACAAAGACGTCGCCGACGGTACCGCTGCGGTGCGCGCGAATCTCGTTCATCATTTTCATGGCCTCGACTACGGCGACGACTTGCCCTTCGCTGACCGCCTCACCTGGAGTCACGCCAATTTCGACGATGATGCCGTGCATCGGCGAAACGACGTCGCCCGAGTCGGAAACGCTCTGCCGTCCATGGGTGCCGCGCAGCCGCGGCGCCAGGCGGCGATCGCTCGCCGCAGCCGGCGCGTGCCGCTTGGAACGCTGCGGCTTCTTCGCGGGCGGTCGAAAATCGCGCGCGAAAGTTTCCAGCGTTGCCGTTCCGTAGCTCGCGTCGCGCACGTCGGGTCGATCGCAGAGCGCGCGAATAATCTGCAACGTCGTCGGGATGCCTTCGATGAGATATTCGTCAACCGAACGCCTGAGCCGCGCGATCGCTTCGTCGCGTGTGGGGGCCCAGACTATTAGCTTGGCGACCAGCGAATCGTACTCGGTTGGAATCGTCCAGCCGGCATACGCCGCAGAATCGACGCGCACGCCCAGACCGGCCGGTTCGCGATACGCCGTGATCCGCCCGGGCGCGGGCGCGAAGCCGGCGGCGGGATCCTCGGCGTTGATGCGTGCTTCGATTGCGTGACCGCGAAAGTCTATGCGATCCTGCGAGTATCCGAGCGACTCGCCCGCGGCGATGCGAATCTGTTCGCGAATCAGGTCTAGGCCGGTGACTGCCTCGGTTACGGTGTGCTCGACTTGAATGCGCGTGTTCATCTCTAGAAAGTAAAAATCGTCGCCGGTAACGAGGCACTCGATGGTTCCCGCGGAGTCGTAACCGATCGCCTGCGCGGCTCGCACGCCGGCTTCGCGCATCGCCGCGCGCACCTTCTCGGGGATCGCAGCGGGTGTCTCCTCCCAGAGTTTTTGATGGCGCCGCTGCAGCGAGCAGTCGCGCTCGCCGAGATGGACGACGCTGCCGTGCTTGTCGGCCAGCACTTGCAGCTCGACGTGCTTGGGATTTTCGAGGTACCGCTCGGCGTAGATCGTGCCGTCTTTGAAATAGGCTTCCGCCTCGCGCCGCGCCGTGTGAAAGGCGGATTCGAGCTCGTCCTCGCTGCGCGCGATGCGCAGACCCTTTCCTCCGCCGCCCGAAGCAGCTTTCAGCGCTAAAGGATAGCCGTAGCGTCGCGCCGCGTCGCGGGCCCGCGCAACGTCGGCGATGGCTTGCATGTCGCCCGGAACGACGGGAACGCCCGCCTCTTGCATGGCGCGCCGCGCACGAAGCTTTTCACCCATCGCTTCGATCGCGGCGGCGTTGGGTCCGACCCAAACCAGCCCGGCCTCGGTTACGCGACGCGCGAACGCCGCATTCTCGGCCAAGAATCCATAACCCGGATGAACGGCCCGCGCGCCGGTGCGGCGTGCCGCTTCGAGCAGCTTATCGATCGAAAGGTAACTCTGCGAGGGGGGCGCCGCGCCGAGGTGGTACGACTCGTCGGCGAGTTCGACGTGGAGCGCTTCGCGATCGGCGTCGGAGTAGACCGCGACGGTAAGGATTCCCATTTCCCGCGCCGTGCGAATTATACGAACGGCAATCTCGCCGCGGTTGGCGATCAGGAGCTTGTCGATCACTTACTCCAGGCTCACGTGGGCGGGAAGAGGCCCATCGCGTGATATCCCGCGTCCACAAAGAGAACGTCGGCCGTCACCGCACTCGACAGATCCGAGGCAAGAAAGACCGCCAGATTGCCCACGTCCTGGGACGTGACGTTGCGGCGCAGTGGCGCGACCTTCGGAACGATGTCGAGAATGCGTGAGAATCCACCGACTTGCCGCGAGCTGGCGGTTTTGATCGGCCCTGCCGAGATGGCGTTGACGCGAATCCCGCGATCGCCCAAGTCGAAGGCCAAGTAACGAACCGTCGACTCCAACGCCGCCTTAGCAATTCCCATCAAATTATAGTTCGGTACGATCTGGGTGGCGCCCAAATAGGTCATCGCCATCACCGACGCTCCGTCGTTGAACGAGTCGCGCAGCGCCGCCACCAATGCGATGAGCGAATACGACGAAACGTCGAGCGCGACGCCGAAGCCGCCCCGCGACGTGTCGAAGACCTTCCCCGCCAGGTCCTCCTTATTGGCAAAAGCAATCGAGTGCACCAAGCCGTCGAGGCTGCCAAAACCGGTGGCCAGCTCCTCGCACATCGCGGCCAGCGACACGTCGTTCGAAACGTCGCACTCAAACGACGGCGCGCCGCCGAGCTCCTCGCCGAGTTTTTCAACTTCGTCCTTGACGCGATCGCCTTGGTAGGTCAGCGCGATCGAGGCTCCGTGCTCGTGCAGCCGGTGCGCGATGCCGCTGGCGATCGACCAGCGGTTCGCTACGCCGGTGACCAACACGCGCTTTCCATCCAAAAGTTTCATAGTGTAAATCCCCAAAAGAATACGGCGACGCCGATCGCGCCCGCCGTCAGGCTAACGTACCAGGCCGGTTTAAACCGCGCCAAGGCGGCGACGGCACCCAGTGCAATCCCGACCTGCAATAGCGCCACGGCATATTCGAAGGCATAGTGGCGGCGTATTTCCGTGGCCGATTCTTCTTCCAGCTTGCGGGCAGTCTCGGCCAGCGGCCCTTCCTTGGTAACTTCTTTGTCGATTTGGCTGCGATAGGCGCGGGTGCGGGCCTTGTTGGGCGATCCACGATCGATCATATCGTTGAGCGCGATCGTATACAAATGCTCCTTTTGGCGCGAGGCTTGGTACTCGTTCCATTTGTCGGAGGCTTTGATCTGCGCGATGGTTGCTTCATTGATTAGCGAACCGGAACGCAGCGCCGAAACCGCGGCAATCACGGCAAAGATGGCCGCGCTCAAGCCTACCAGCCGTATCCAGCCCGGCGCGCGTTCTCCCGCGGCTTCCTGCGCCGCCTCCGCCACTTGCTCGGCGAGGCGGTGCGGCTCGACGTCAAGGTGATCGGTCATAAGGGGATGTTGCCGTGCTTGCGCGACGGTGCCCGTACGCGTTTGTCCTGCAGCATCACCAGGGCGCCGGCGATGGCGCTGCGCGTGCGGCTCGCCTCGATGACGTCGTCCACATAGCCGCGTTGCGCGGCAATATACGGGTTGGCAAAACGCTCGGTGTATTGCTCGACCAGTTCTTGCATCTTGGCTTCCGGGTCGCTTGCCGCCGCCAGCTCGCGACGGAAGATCGTCTTGACGGCACCCTCGGCGCCCATGACCGCGATCTCGGCGGTCGGCCAGGCGAGATTGACGTCGGCGCGGATGTGCTTGCTGGCCATGACGTCGTAGGCGCCGCCGTACGCCTTGCGGGTAATGATGGTAATCTTCGGCACGGTCGCTTCGGCGAAAGCATAGAGCAGTTTCGCGCCGTGGAGGATGATGCCGCCGTACTCCTGGTCCGTGCCGGGTAAAAATCCGGGCACGTCGACGAACGTTACCAACGGAATATTGAAGGCGTCGCAAAATCGCACGAACCGTGCCGCTTTGGTAGACGAGCGCGTGTCAAGCACGCCGGCTAAAACGCTGGGCTGGTTTCCAACGATGCCGACGCTGCGGCCGCCGACGCGACCGAAACCGCAGATGATGTTCTCGGCGTAGAGCGCTTGGATCTCGAGGAAGTCACCGTAATCGACGACGCCTTCGATGACCGCCCGCATGTCGTAGGGTTTGTTCGGAGAATCGGGGACGAGCGCGTCGAGCGCCGGAACGAGCCGATGCGGATCGTCGTCGCTGTCGTAGGCCGGCGGCGACTCGCGGTTGTTCTGCGGGATGAACGAGAAAAGGTCGCGCGCCAGATCGAAGAGGTTCTCTTCGTCGGCGGCGACGAGGTGGGCGACGCCGCTACGCGTCGCGTGCGTCATCGCGCCACCGAGCTCTTCAAAGCTTACCTCTTCGCCGGTAACCGTCTTGATGATCTCGGGCCCCGTGATGAACATCTGCGAGATCTTCTCGGTCATGATGATGAAGTCGGTGATGGCCGGCGAATAGACGGCGCCGCCGGCGCAAGGCCCGGCGATCAAACTGATTTGCGGCACGACGCCGCTGGCCTGGACGTTGCGCCAAAAGATTTCGGCGTAGCCGCCCAGCGAAACGACGCCCTCTTGGATGCGCGCGCCGCCCGAGTCGTTGATGCCGATTAGGGGCGAACCGGTGCGCACCGCAAGATCCATGACCTTGCAGATCTTTTCGGCGAACGCTTCGCCCAGCGAACCGCCCAGCACCGTGAAATCTTGCGAGAAAAGGAAGATCTGCCGCCCGTCGAGGGTCGCGCTCCCGGTGATTACGCCGTCGCCGAGAAACTCTTTCTCGTCGAGTCCAAACGCATCGGTGCGGTGGACGACGAAACGGTCGAACTCGACGAAGGAACCGTCGTCAACGAGCGCTTCGACGCGCTCGCGCGCGCTTCGCTTCCCACGCTCGTGCTGACGCGCAACCGCGGCGGCTCCGGCAGGCATCGCCGACTGGTCGCGCTTTTGACGCAGCTCCTCATATCTTTGGGCGCGGCTCTTCACACGCTCCCCTTTCACGCACCAGCACCGCAAGCCCCTGTCACTCCATGCCGGCGAAGGACGGGAGCGGGGCGCCGCTAAAACGGTCCAAAATGCAACGACAACTGCTCCTTATATTTGCCGCCGCATTCGCCATCGGCGTCCTCGGGACGCGTGCCGGCGCGCCCGCCGCCGCCGGATTCCCGACACCGCCGCCGCTCCCGCCAGAGCGTCCGGTCGCCGAAACGATGTACGGCTCGTCGGTAACCGATCCTTACCGCTACTTCGAGGACATGAAGAATCCGGCCGTTGTGAGCTTCTTCAAGGAGCAGAATTCCTACGCTCGCGCCGTGTTGAGCCGGCTGGGACCGGGACGCGCCAAGCTGTTCGATCGCATCAAGGAGCTCGACAATGCGGGCGCTTCGGTTTCGGGCGTGACGCGGGACGGACCGTACTATTTCTACGAGAAGCTCAATCCGGGAGAGAACTCGCCCAAACTCTACGTGCGCGAAGCGGCCGGCGGTGCCGAACGCGTGCTGGTCGATCCGGCAACTCTTGCGACGGCCGGCAAACATTACACCATTAACTATTTCCAGCCGTCGCTCGACGGAAGCCGCGTCGCTTACGGCATCTCCGAGGGCGGTTCCGAGGCGGCCGTGATTCACGTCGTCGAGACGGCCACGGCCACCGTTCTTCCCGATGCCATCGATCGCGCCTATTACGTCGGCGTGACCAGCTGGCTGCCCGACAACAGGTCGTTCTACTACGTGCGCTTTCCGAAACTCAAACCGGGCGAATCCGAGAACGACAAGGAGACGCGGGCCGTCTGCTTTCTGCACGTGCTCGGCGGCGATCGCGATAAAGACGTCGCCGTCTTCGGCTACGACGTCAATCCGAAGGTGCACTTCGCTGCTACCGATTTTCCCATCGTCGTATACTCGCCGGCATCGCCGTATACGCTGGGCGTGATCGCGCACGGCGTGCAGAACGAGCTGACGATTTACGCCACCAACGGTATGGTGAGCACGGCCGACGTTTCCTGGAAGCCCGTTGCCGGCACTTCCGATGACGTGACCGGTTACGACGTCAAGGGTCCAATGTTCTACGCGCTGACGCACAAGAGCGCGCCGACGTTCAAAGTCATCGCAACTTCGCTCGACGCGCCGAATCTCGCTGCCGCAAGGACGGTCGTCGCCGCGGGAATCCCCATCGTCGAACAGATCGGCGTTGCCAACGATGGCCTCTACGTGCTGGCGCGCGACGGCGGTTTCGGTCAGGTTTCACGTGTTGCGTTGGCCGGCGACGGCACGCCGGGTGACGCGTCCAAGGTGACGCTGCCGTTTACGGGATCGATCAACTCGATCTCGACCGACCCTCGTGAGGACGGCGCCGTCTTTGGATTGGCCGGCTGGACGCACTCGTTGCTCTACTTTGCGGTGGACGCCGGCGGAACGGTCACCGATACGCACCTCAAAGCCATCGCCAACGTGGACATGACCCCGTACACATCGTCCGAGGTCAAGGCGCGCAGTGCCGACGGCACGATGGTGCCGATGTCGGTGGTCTACCGTAAAGGCCTCGAGCTCGACGGGTCGCACCCGGCCTATCTCGAGGGTTACAGCTCCTACGGGATCACGCTCTCGCCGTCGTTCAGTTCGACGCGCGTGGCGTGGCTCGAGCGCGGCGGCGTGTTCGCGGTCTGCCACGCGCGCGGCGGCGGCTGGTACGGCGAAGCGTGGCACCAAGCCGGAATGATCGCCACCAAGCCCCACACCTGGCAAGACTTCATTGCCTGCGGCGAGTGGCTCGTCGCCCACAAATATACGTCGTCCGCGCACCTCGCGGGCGAAGGAACCTCGGCCGGCGGCATCACCATCGGACGGGCCATCACCAGCAAACCGAAGCTCTTTGCCGCCGCCCTCGATGTGGTCGGTGCAAGCAACGCGGTGCGCATGGAGTTCAGCCCGAACGGACCGCCTAACACTCCGGAGTTCGGAACGGTGAAAAACGCAACCGGATTCAAGGCTCTGCTCGCCATGGATGCCTACGAGCACGTGGTTCCTGGAACGGCCTATCCTGGCGTAATGCTGATTACCGGCTACAACGATCCGCGCGTCTCTTCGTGGGAGCTGGCGAAGTTCGCCGCACGCCTGCAAGGAGCGACGACGAGCGGCCGTCCGATTCTGCTACGTGTGGATTACGACGCCGGCCACGGCTTCTTAGCGGCGTCGCGCGCGCAAAGTGAGGAGCTGCTGACGGACGAGTATGCGTTCTTGCTATGGCAGTGCGGCGACCCCGCTTTCGCAAGCATCCCAACAAAGGTCA
>DATAPM010000061.1:0-6833 GCA_036265225.1 Vulcanimicrobiaceae bacterium | reverse complement strand
TCGCCAACTTCCTTTCGCCCGGTGAGCGGTTGCTTTCGTGCGCCGTGGGTTCGTTCGGGAAACGCTTCGCCGAGATTGCCAAGACGTACGGCTGCGTCGTCGAGCCGTTCGAGACGGCACCGGGCGCTGCGGTCGACCCGGCCGCATTGCGCGCTCGCTTATTAGCCGACTCGCGAAGAGAGATCTCGGGAGTGCTGCTGACGCACAACGAAACGTCGACCGGCGTCGCGTGCGACATGGCGGCGCTCGCGCCGGCGCTGCGCGAGCACGGCGCGCTCACGCTGGTGGACTCGATCAGCGGTTTGGGCGCATCGGCGTTTCGCATGGACGAGTGGGGTTACGACGTCGTCGTCAGCGCCTCGCAGAAGGGTTTTGCCGCTCCCCCCGGCGTCGCGATGGTTGCCGCGAGCGATCGGGCTTGGAAGCGCGCCCAGGCCGCCCGGTCGCCGCGCTTTTACTTCGATCTCTCTCGGGCGCGCAACGCCGCCGCGCAGGGGCAGTTGCCCTGGACGCCTCCGATTTCGATCGTCTACGCGCTCGACGTTGCGCTGCAACGCTATCACGCGGAGGGAGCGATCGCCGTTCAAGCCCGAATCGCGCGCTTTGCCGCTGCGGTTCGAGCGGCGCTGGAACGCTTGGGCTTCAGGATCTTCTCGCAGCCCGGCGCGCATTCGCCCACCGTAGTGGCGGCCTACCCCCCGCCGGACATCGAGGCTCGCACCTTGCTCGACCGTTTGAGATTGCGTCACGGCGTAGTGCTGGCCGGTGGTCTCGAGGAGCTCTCCGGAAAGATCGTTCGCTTCGGGACGATGGGTGACGTTTGCGAAGTCGATCTGTTGGGAGCCGTCGCGGCGATCGAGCTCGAGCTGGTGGCGTCGGGCGCGCCGGCCGATCTGGGAGCGGGCAGCGCCAGCGCGCTCGAAGCGCTGGCCGAGCGCGCTACAAGTGGTGTCGCCTAAAGTACGGCATCGCGAAGGGGCGCGCGAACCACGGGATCGTTGAGAGGATCGCGTCGTCGATCGGCGAGTCGTACGCAACGAGATAGGGTGCGAAGCGCGACTGATGAAGGTCGACGCGAATGTCCGGCGAGAGCGGAAAAAAGAGCGCGATGAAGAGCACCAGCCACAACAGTATCGCGCCTTTCGCGAAGCCGACCGCGGCGCCGCCGAGCGCGTTGCCGGTGCCGAGCACCGGAAGCTTTGCGACCGCGCCGAGCAGCCGGGCGACGATCAACAGCACGATGTAGGTCAAGAGCCCGGTGGCAAACATGCCGACGACGTGCGCGGAGCCTGGGCCGAGTTTGGTGAGCGCGGCGATCTGCCCGTCAAGGCTGCCGTTGTAGAACCATGGCGTGACTAGCGCCGCCGTCACCGCGACCGCGCCTCCGAGTTCGGAGACGAAACCCCGACGGAAACCCTTGTACGTTGCGATTGCCAGGATAATAAGGATGACGATATCCGGCCAGACGAAGCCGCCCATCACGTTCGAAGGGAGGCTCCAAAACGCTCGCGCACCGCGTCGAGCAGCTTGGCAACCGCCGCATCGGCCTCTTGATCGGTGATCGTCGCATCGAAACGCTGCAGCGTAACGCGTACGGCCACGCTCTTGCGGTCTTGGTCCAGCTGCGCTCCGCGGAACTCGTCGAAAACGCGCACGAGCGTGCAGACCGGTCCGAGGGCGACGGCGATCGCGCGTTCCAAGTCGCGCGCTGCAACGTCGACGCCAACGACGAGCGCGACATCGCGATAGGTCGAGGGAAACTTCGACGGCGGTACGTAATGCGGCGTCTGCGCAGGGGGCAGAACGCCGACGTCGAGCAGACAGATATAGGCGTCGCGACCAAGGTCGTTCGCCTGCGCCAAACGCGGGTGGAGCGCTCCGATGATGCCGGCCTTGCGCCCGTCGATGATCACGCGGGCGCTCTTACCGGGATGCAGCCCGGGCAGGGCGTCCGCGGAGACCTCGACGGCGCGTCCCGTAACTTCGCGCAAGAGCGTCTCGCAGTCACCTTTGAGCCGAAGAAAATGCAAATCCCGCCACGGCGGCTCGTCGTCTCGCTCCACGGTGAAGGCAAAGGCCGCCGCGCTGCTTTCGACGATGCTCGCGCCGTCGGCGGCGAAGATTTCGCCGAGCTCAAAAACGCGTATCGGTACGTCGCGAGCGGCGAGATACTCGACGATGCCGGGCAGCAGCGAGAAGCGAAGGTATCGCTGCTCTTCGGATAACGGATTGCGCACCTCGATCGGTGCCGTGCCGAACTCGATGCCCGCGCGCTGCGCCCGCTGCACGAACGATGCTCCCTGCAGCGAGTGCGTGAGTATCTCGCGGTATCCGAGCGCGCAGAGCGCCCGCGCGATGCGGTTCTCGAGCGCGTATGCTTCGCTCGAAATCTCGTGCGCGGCAACCGACGGAACGATGGCCGGGATGGCGTCGTATCCTTCGATGCGCGCGACCTCTTCGATCAGGTCGGCAGCGATGATGAGGTCGCGCCGCCACACTGGCGGCGTTACCGCAAGCGCGTCGCCTTGTGCCGCAACGCCGCATCCGAGTGCGGCCAGATGATGCTCGATGCGGTCGCGCGGAATGACCAAACCGAGCACGCGTTCGACGTCACCGGCCTCGAAAACGATCGGAACGGGAGCGACGAGTGCGTCGCCGGCAATGCGTGCTTGATACGCCGTGGCGCCGAGATCGCGCAGCAACTGCGCAGCGCGCGCGGCGCCGGCATCTGCCAAGGCCGGCGCGAGCGATTTCTCATGGCGCGCCGATGCTTCGGTTCGTATACCCAGCGCGTTTGCGGTGCGCCGCACGCGCGGGCCGTGAAAGTTGGCGGACTCCAGGACGATGGCCGTCGTTTGCGCGGTCACCTCGGTCTCTACGCCGCCCATCACGCCGGCCACGCCGAGGATACGATCCTTGCCGGCAATCACCAATGCGCGCGGGTCGAGCGTTCGCTCGACGCCGTCGAGAGTCACCAGAGGTTCGCCTTCGCGCGCGCTGCGAACGATCAAGTGCGAATCGGCGATCGCCGCCGCGTCGTAGAAGTGCAGCGGCTGGCCGGTTTCGAGCATCACATAGTTCGAGACGTCGACGAGGTTGTTGATCGGACGCTGTCCGGCCAGCGCCAATCGGACGCGCATCCACGCCGGGGCCGTGCCGACCCGCACGCCATCGAAGCGCTGTGCGACGAAGCGGCGGCAATCTTCGGACTCGATCGTGACGTGCGGCTCGGTTCCGGGAGGTTCGTCGCCGCGGCCGGGGTTTTCGAACGACGGAACACGCAGCGGCACGTCGTATGACGCGGCCAGCTCGCGGGCGAGTCCGAGGACCGACATTGCGTCCGGCCGGTTTGCCGTGATCTCAACTTCCAGGACCGCCGTATCGAGACCGAAGACTTGCACCACGTCGCGCCCGAGCGCGAGCGATTCGTCCATCTGCATGATACCGTCTTCAAACCACTCCGCGGGCAATGCGAGCTCTTCGGCAGAGATCATCATGCCTTGCGACGCGATGCCGCGCATGGTGCGCGGTTCGATCACCATTTCGGGGAGCTGCGCCCCGATCGTAGCTACGGCGATCGTTTGCCCCGTCGCGACGTTCGTAGCCGCCGTGGCAATGGTCAGCGGCTGTTCGGCGCCGACGTCGACTTGAGCGACTTGCAGGCGGTCGGCGTTGGGATGCCGTTCGAGCGCGGCGATGCGCCCGGTGACAACGCCCGAGATCGCCGGCCGCCGCTCGACGGCGTCGACTGGGAAGCCGAGCATCGCCAGGCGGTCGGCAATCGCGTCGTCATCGGCGGGCAGCGCGACGAACTCGCGCAGCCAGCTTATCGGAACTCGCACAGCTGCTCGAGAAAGTCGGGCTCGCTCGCGATGAAGCGGCGGATGTCGTCCACTTGGTAACGCGCCAGACCCAAGCGCTCGACTCCGAAACCGAATGCCCACCCGGAATACTCGGCCGGGTCGTATCCAACTTCGCGCAGCACGTTGGGATGAACCATCCCCGAGCCGCCCAACTCGATCCAACCCGAGCCGCCGCACATATTGCACGACGTCGCTTCGGCCAGCATGCCGCTGCCTTTGCACTTTGGACAGGTTGTGTCTACCTCAGCGCTCGGTTCGGTAAAGGGAAAGAACGACGGCCTGAATCGGACGCGTTGCTCGGGCCCGAAAAGCTCTTGACAGAGGCCGGCAAGCATTCCCTTGAGGTGCCCGAAGTGGATGTCGCGTGCGACGAGCAGTCCCTCCATCTGGTGAAACTGAAAGAGGTGGCGCGCGTCGACGGCATCACGCCGGAAGCATCGTCCCGGAGCGAAGATCGCGACGGGCGGACGATGCTGCTGCATCGTGCGGACTTGCATCGGCGAAGTGTGCGGGCGCAGCAGCACCGAGTCGGTCAGCCAAAACGAATCGAAACTCTCGCGCGTTGGATGATCGGCGGGAATGTTCAGTGCGTCGAAGTTGTAGTAGTCGGGTTCGGCTTCGGGTCCGACGACGATAGCGAAGCCGTGACGTGCGAAATATGCCGCGCTGTCGTCGATGATCCGCCGGACGGGATGAATCGAACCGGTGACGGGCGCAATCGCGGGAAAGGTTACGTCAATCGCCGTCGCCAGCTCGGCGTCGAACCGTCGCGCCTGCAGCCGCGCAACCGCTTCCCCTAAATGCGACTCCATCGCGTCGACCGCGTCGTTGATTTCCTTGCCGGCGTTAGGGCGCTCGTTCTGCGGAAGCGAGCCGATCGTCCGCCGCACCTTGGTTACTTCACCGTTTCGGCCGAGATAAGCGATGCGCACGTTTTCAAGCGCCGGTTCGTCGGGCGCTGCGTCGGCCGCCGCGATCAAACGGCGCTTTAAATCGGTGAGCTGCTCTGCCAGTTCCGTCATCGCTACTTCAAAGCAAAACGCCCGGTTCGTGATACGTTACCGGGCGCTTCCAGAAACCGGCGGCGAATCTTTCGCTTAGGGCCGGATCGTTCCAAATCTTTTAGCTTGGTGCCGGTGATGCGTGTAGCCTTCGATAAGCCAGATAGGCGTCGATGGAACCCGTTTGGGCGAAAAGCCTCCAGAAGAGATTGGACGTTGCCATATCGCTTGAGTCTCCTTCTAAGCCGTCGGCTCCAGGCGGCCCCTAGTCGGGAATGGGCAGAGTATAGCATGCGTTGTGGGGCGCCGGTAGTCTTGACTTTTTGCCTTAAGAGTACTCTCTTGACAACGATTGCGCAGGCGCTCCTACAAGCGTTTGCCGGCATGCAAGAAAGAGCCCGATCGACCCCGCTACAGCCGCGCTTAAGCTCTCGGTTTGGCCGATCATCGGAATGGCGAGCAAGCGGTTGCAGAGTGCTTGCCAGCGACCCAAACCGTGGCGCTCGTGGCCTACCGCCAGCACTGAGCCCTGCGAAAACGCCTCGCCGGCGATATCGTCACCGCCCGCGGCCAGGCCCAGCAGGGTCCGGCTGCTGGAGCGTAAGGCAGCGCGAAGATCTTGCGGCTCAGCCGAGGCCAGAGCCAACCGAAAAGCGGCCCCCATCGAGCCGCGTACGACCTTGGGATGGTACGGGTCCACCCCAAGCGCTCCGAAGAGGACGCCCCGACAGCCAAAGGCGTCGGCCGAGCGGAGCAGGCCCCCGGCATTGGCGGGATCATTGAGGTCGGCTAGCAGCAGCAGCGGCCCTGGGAGCTGCATGACCTCGTCGAGGGAGGCCGGCCGGATTGGGGTCACGGCGAGGATCCCGCTCGGGGACTCGACGTCGGAGATGCTCTGCGCGGTACGCGGCTCGACCAGGTAACAGGGAATGCCGGCGAGATCGAGCTCGCGGGCTTGCGGCGTCGCCTCGTATGCGGCCTCCGTTACGTAGAGCTCCTCGATCGGCAGCTTTGCGGCCCTGGCATCGGCGAGGAGCGTGGCACCCTCAAAAGCGTACCGCAGCTGCTCGCGGCGCCCTTTCACCGTCCGAAGGGCCCGGACGTGGGTTAGACGCTCGGCTTTGCTTCCAAGGCGCGTTGCCATGGCGCTAGCGCCGCTGTTTCCGGCGCGTAAGCCAGGCGCGCGTCGCGATCATGATCAGCCCGGAGAAGAGGGCGGCCAGCGCGATGGCGATCTTGTCGTTGAAGTGATGGGGTACGAGGGTGCGCACCAGTAAATAGACGGCGGCAACGAAGACCGTCAGGAAGTACGCTAGCCAGCCGATTTCGGTGACGACGGACGATGATTTGGAAGACACGAGCAGTGCGGCTTGGTTACGAGGCGTGATGCGCTCGTTCCGCCAAGCCAAGGCCAATGGAGGAAGTTCCGCAACTACTGCGCTCGCGCCCGATTTTCGAAGGACGCGTCTTCACCGTGCGCGTCGACGAACTGCGCTACACCGACGGGAGCGAGCATCGCGTCGACGTCGTCGAGCACGGGGCGTCGCTGGCGATCGTCGCAACGCCGGCGTCCGGCAGGCTAATCCTGGTGCGCCAGTACCGTCATCCGGCCGGCGTGCCGCTTTGGGAGATTCCAGCAGGGACCGCGGAGCCGGGTGAGACGCTGCTGGAAGGCGCTCGCCGCGAGTTGCGGGAGGAGACCGGCTACCGCGCCGGACGCATCCGACCGATTGGTGCCACCTGGATGACGCCGGGCTTCTGCTCCGAGGTCATGCATTTTTTTCACGCGGAGGGCCTCGAAGAGGGAGCACCCGCCTTCGACGATGACGAACGCATAGAAACGGCGACCTTTACTTGGGAGGCAGCGTGGGGCTTGGTCGCCCAGGGAATCGCCGACGCAAAAACCTTGCTGGCACTATTTTGGCTGCAGGGCGGCGAAGATGAATTCGGAAGTGCTTTTGGTCGATAG
>DATAPM010000060.1:0-4352 GCA_036265225.1 Vulcanimicrobiaceae bacterium | reverse complement strand
CTGTTCTTCGGCACCTTGGCTCCAAATCGCTCGCAAAGGCCAAGTGAGGTCAGCCCGTCTTCAACCCCCTCTTCAGAGGAAGAAGAACGCTTGCGCCGCCCCGAACGTTCTACCCCTGAAAGAAAGGGGCTATGGAGAGCCACTCTTTCAATCCTCGCTCGCTGCGGGCTATCGGGACTCCGATTCCCCAGGGAACGCAACCGGTTCGAGCGCATCGGGCGACGGGTCACATTAGTCACGCGTTCGCTTCGTTGACCCTAGACGGTGTGTCAAATCAAGGAGGTGCAAACGCTCATGGGTCATAGCTCCCCTACCGTCACGTTGTCGGTATACGCACGGTCCCTGGAAGGCCCGGGAGGCAGGCTGTCAGTGACCTTTCGAAGTCGTTGCTGGCCTCCTAGAAAATCCGTGACCAAATAGCCTAACCTCGATTTCGTGACCAAGTAGTTTTCGAAAAAGTCATATGGTATAAGTGTTAACGGAGATTTGGAGAGGTGGCAGAGCGGTTGAATGCGGCGGTCTTGAAAACCGCTGAACCTTTGCGGGTTCCGTGGGTTCGAATCCCACCCTCTCCTTAGTTAGCGCGTAGCTCGAAATATGAAGTGGTAAGGAAAACGCGCGTCCTCGATAGGCTCGATGCACCGCAGGCCGCTGCGAGCAATGCGGTCCCGCGCCTCAGCGGGGCTGTGAGCGTGTTCGGCGGGTGGGCCTGTTGGGCGATCGATGGTTGCATCCCAGTCGAAGATCACAACATCGCCTTGCGGCGCCAACATCGGCGCGAGGGAACAAAGCGCCTCGTCGTCGATTTCGTGTAGCACGTTCAGCGCAAAGATCCGGTCGTACGGTGCTTGCGCCCGCGTCTCTTCCCAACTTGCGGCGCTGAAGTTTTCGAGACGCAAGTCCGCCGTCCGCCGGCGAACGATGTCGAGCATTTCGGACTGCACATCGTAAGCCACGACGCAAAGGTCGGGGCGAGCCTGGGCAAGCGCAAGCCCATAACGCCCGGTACCGGTGCCGAAATCGAGAACTCGCGAGCCCGAGGGAACGCCCAGCAACTCGACAAGCGCGGCGGTGGGAAGCCAGCCTTCTCGTTCGGGATCATCGAGCACGCCGGCGCGCTCGTGCGAAAATATGTAGGGCTGTTTAGCTCCGCTCAAGTGGTCGTGGGGTTATTGTGCGACGATCGTGAACGGGCCCGCGCTGTACTTGTCCATTGAGACGCCGCCTGCAAACCGCAGCCAAAACTTGTAGACGCCGGCCGGCAGCGGTGGAACCACCATCTGCATGTTGGGGCCGACGTGCGAGTTGCTTTTAATTCGTTGCCCCTCTTGCGCGAGATTGTAAGTGGCATAGTCGTTGATCTTCGAGCCGCGCAGCATCGGATGCAGGTATACGTACTGCAGCGTCTGGGTGTTGACGAAGACGGCTTGGGCCGAAGCGTTCAGAAACGGCCGCAGATCCTCCGCAGGCGAGCCGCCGCGGGTGACCTGGAGGTAGAGAATCTCTTGACTGTTGGCCGGGAACGTGTCGCGCTCGAGCGTGACGACGTAGGGACCGGCGCTGGCGACCTTCGAGGGAGTCGTCGACACCGTTTGTTGCGGGGCGGCCGGCGGCAGCGCCGGGCTCTTGAAGCGGAAGACCTGGCGCTTCATCCCGATCGGGATGCTGTCGGAGTACAGATAATAGCCGTGGTGCGGTTCGGCGGTGAAGTCGCCGCTTATCGTGCCGGTACCTAGGGTGTAACCCGTGTCGAGATACGTGAGCGTCGCGAAGTCGTCGCGAATAATGATGAGATGCATTGAATTTTGCACCGTGACCGCATAATGCAAAATCGGCGTCGTGCCGTCGGATTTGAACAGGCGCACTTTGATGTTCGCGGCGGGGCCGACGCCGTGATGCGCCCAGCCTTTAGCGATCGCCTCTTGCGCGCCGCCCAGCAGTGCGAACACTCCCGTCTGTGCGTTCGCCTGCGAATCGGCAGCGGCATGCACGGCGCGCGTCGCGCCGAGCGTGAGCGTGCACAGGACCGCGCCCGTCAGCGCACATGCGACGAGTTTGCCGCTTAATCGGCGATGCGTTCGGCTTTCCACGTTTCCTCCTCGACCGGCTGTAATGTCTTATTCGGCATTCCCGCCCAACCCATCGTCACCTCGTTTGAAAGGCTGGCCTCGGCCCCCGAGCAAAGGAGGTCACCGGCTAAACGGCGACCGTGAGTTTGATGATGCGGTATGTATTTCGCTTCCGCCGCGCCGCGATTGCGATCGTTCTCACGTGTTTCGCGCTGGGAAGTTACCCCTCCGCGATGGCGACGTCATTGCAGACGCAAGTCCGCGAAAGTGTCGTTGACGGCGCTGTGGCCCCTTATGTCGGAAAGCAGATTCCGGGGCTTTCGATGGCGATCGGCTATCACGGCCGTGTCATTTTCGCCAAAGCGTACGGGAAGGCTGACCTGGAGCGCGGGGCCGCCATGACCACGCAGACCCGTCTCGGCATCGGATCGGTGACGAAGCAGATGACGTCGGGCGCGCTTTTGACGTTACAGCGCGATGGGCTTCTGTCCGTTGACCAAAAAGTCAAAGTGCTGCTCCCGCGATACGTCTATGGTAAGCGCATGTCGCTGCGTCAGCTGAGCCAGATGATCGGCGGAATGCAGGGCGCGAGCGAGCATCCTCTCGGCGACATCACCTTTGGAATCGTCGGAGCTTTCACCGGTAACAGCACGCCGGCGCAAGTCTATGCAAAGCTGAACGCAAACCCACCGTTTCGGCCGCCGGGCACGAAATGGGACTATGCGAACGTCGGCTACTGGCTGCTCGGCCGTACGATCGAAGCCGCCACGAAGCACTCGTACGCGCAAGCAATGCAGGCGGGCGTCTTTGGACCCCTCGGCATGAAGAGCGCATATATTCGCGGGGCCCAGCCGGACGTGAACCTCGCGACCGGCTACTCACGCTTCAGCGACGGTACCTTCCACCGCTGCCCCGAACTCAATCTTACGACATCGGATGCCGCCGGCATGGGCGCCATGACGGCCAGCGACGTTATCGTTTGGGATGAAGCCGTTCGCGCCAGACGTCTTGTAAAGGGTGCGCTCGCGACGGCCATGTTTAAGCCAAGTGGCGTGTCGCTCGGCCCGGCGGGCCTCCCCGGCGACAGTTACGCGATGGGTTGGTTTACACGGAACGACTCGATTTTCGGGCACGGCATCTACGAGCACGGAGGCGATACGAACCTGTACGCGAGCCTAAACGTTCTGTTTCCCGATGGAAGTGACGTCGTGTTACTCGGCAACGCGCAGTATAACCAGTACTCAGTCGACCGTTACACGATCGCCTATAAAGTGCACAACGCGATCGTCGGTTTGCCGCCGGTTAAGCCGTTCCCCATTAAGTCCACGCAAAACATCAAGGAGTGCCAGAACGAATAGTGCGGGCTTCGCTAACGACCGAGTGGATCTCGCGGTTTACAAGCGGCGCGTTTCTACCGCCGGCATCGGCTTCAGCTGAGCAGCGGCACCCAGCGCCTTGATGCTGGCTGGATAGTCGGGCTGTTCGGCGCCCTGATGCGTCTGGCCGTTCCTTTTAAGGAGAGGCGCTCGGCGACGGGGCCGGCGGCAACGGGGACACAGTGTAAATCTGATCGAGCACTTTCAACATAAGGGCGTTGGCAGTGGGGTCTTCGTCGATCGAAACGGTCAAGTTGGTCCAAACGATCAACGTTACCTTATTCGTAGGATCGTAACCGATGAACGAATTGTAACCGGCTGTCTCGCCGCCGTGAAAGTACATCGCGTTCGTTCCCCAGCGCAGCAGCGTAATGCCGTACCCGTACGCTTGACCGTCGGGCTTCTTCGGGTCCTCTGGCCGCAGGCTGTCGAGCCAAAGCTGCTGGTACTCCGCGTTGAGCACCCGGCCGGAGACCAACGCTTGGATCCAGGTTGCGCAATCATTGGCGTTAGAGACGGCCGCGCCGGCAGCCCACGAAAAGGAGTGGTTCAGCATCGTGAAGTCGGTGGGTTTCAGCGTTCCCGCGCGGGCCGCGGCCTTGACTGCGTCCGAATACGGCGGCTCTCCCACGAATGCGACCGAGGCGCTTCCGTACAGGTATCCGTGAGCGTACGGTGCGGGGATTGCGTTCACGTTGTTCGGAGGCAGTGCGGTGTGCTGCAAGCCGAGCGGTGCGAACAATCGATCCCGCATCGCCTCGGACAATGTCTTGTGGTCGACCTTCTCGACGATGAGGCCGAGGAGTACGTAGTTGGTATTGTTGTATTCGTACTCCGCGTCGGGCGAGAAGATGGGCGGATGGGCAAAGGCGATCGCGAGAAGTTCGGCCGGAGTCCAGACTCGGCT
>DATAPM010000059.1:0-4872 GCA_036265225.1 Vulcanimicrobiaceae bacterium | reverse complement strand
GAGCAGCACGGTACTGGTGCCGGCGCCCAGCGCACGGCGAACGCCGAACTCCCGGTACCGCTGGGCCACGCTGAACGAAACGACGCCGAAGACTCCCGAAAGCGCCAACAGCAGCGCGATCGACGCCAGTATGCCCAGCAGCACGACGGAAGATCGAACCTTCGACGACCCGATTGCGATCAGCTCGTCCATCGTGTTCGTCGGCGGAGGTTCGAGCAGCGGATCGGTGGCGGATACGGCATCACGAATAGCCTTTCCCGTTACGTCTGGCGGCAGCGACTTGCTGTGCGCGACGGCGACGAGAATATCGGCGCCCATCTGTGCGGCCGGAACGTAGTACATCGGCGGAGCGGACCGCGTGAGTCGGCGTTCCTCCGCGTCGGTTTCGGCAAATTATAGCCGGCTAGCCCGGCAAGGGACCGTCCTCACGATTGCCTCCAGGATGAAGCTGCCAACACGGAGTCTTGACCCTACTCGTAAATAGATGTATATACATTGGTATCGTGCCGAAAGAACTCCCTCGCCTGCCCTGCTCCTGCGCCAACCTTCGCCGCGCCGCACGCGCGGTTTCGCAGATGTACGAGGAGGAACTGCGAGGGTCGGGGCTGCGCACGACGCAGTTTACGTTGCTGCAAGCGCTCGAAACGGCCGGCACGCTGTCGCAAGGAGAACTGGGGGCATTGCTTTGCATCGACAGCACGACGCTCAGCCGCACGCTGCGTCCGCTCGTGGACAACGACTGGGTCGATGCGCGCCGCGGACGCGACAAGCGCGAGCGCCTCATTTCGTTGACTGCTGCCGGCAAAAGGAAGATCGAGCTGCTCACGCCGCACTGGCAAAGAGCGCAGCGCCGCTTTAAACGTGTCTTTACCGGCGACGCCGCCGATCTCGAACGTCAGCTTCGACAGCTCGCCTCCGCACTTTCATAGACTCTTTTCCTAGGAGATAAACATCTATATACACATACCATTCATCGATTGGGTGCCGGTGATCGGCGGGCCACTCCTTGCTGCATGCCTTTTTGTTGCGGCGATCGCTCGAGCCGCCCGCGCAACTCGGTTGCCCAAAAGCGAGGGCGCCGCCGCAATCACCGGCTTCGCGCTCTTCCTCGTGGTGTGGTTTGCGGGGTACGGTTACCTTGGAGCGCGGGGCATCTTCGCCTTTAATCCGGCAGTGTCGTTTCCAGTGCTTCCTATTGCCGTTCTGTTGCCCTTGATCGTCGCCGTCGTGGCCTTCCAAACGTTCCCCGCCTTGCGGGCGATTGCCGACCGGATTCCCCAAGAGCAGCTGATCGGTATCCAGATCGTAAGGCTCATGGGGTTTGCGTTTCTGCTGCTTCTCGCGCAATCGCTGTTGCCGCCGGTATTTGCTCTGCCGGCCGGATTGGGCGACATGTTCGTGGGATTCGAAGCGATCGTCGTCGCCCGTTTATACGCGCGTCGCGCGCCCACCGCGCCGGCAATGGCTTTGCTCTGGAATGCGCTAGGAATCGTTGATTTCGCCGTAGCGCTCGCTATCGGGTTCCTCGCCTCGACGACGCCGTTTCAACGCATTCACGTAATCCCGAGCACGGATCTCATAACGGTCCTGCCGCTGGTGCTAGTGCCGACGTTCGGCGTCCCGCTGTTTCTCATGATGCATGGGTTGTCGCTGCGCCGCATTCTCGCCGAAGCCGGCGCGGGCGGGTTCGCGCGAGCCAACCAATCGTGAGGCCTCGGCTTGTGCGTAGCGCCGCCTTCTGATAATGTGGTCATAAAATATGCCCACTTCGAAAAGGCCACGATCGCCGAGGCGCGCTGCGATTTCTCTATTGATGGCCCGGCCGCGGGAAATCGGGGCGGCCGATTTCAAGGCGCGCTGTCTCGAGATTATGGACGAGGTCGAACGGTTTGGGACCGAGGTAGTGATTACGAAGCATCGCAAACCCGTGGCGCGGCTCGTTCCGGTACGCAATGAAGAAGCTGCATTCTGCGGCTCGCTCGAGGGAATGGTTCTCAAGGAAGGCGACGTTACGAGTCCGGTCGGCATACCGTGGGAGTCTGATGAACCCAATCTTGCTTGACACCCACGCAGCGCTCTGGAGCGCGAGTGGGACGATCTCCGCATCGGCGGCGAGGCTGATCGACGCCGCCGCCGAACGCGGCGACCTTTTGCTTTCGCCGATTACGGCTTGGGAGATCGCGATGCTCGTCGAGAAGCGCCGCCTTCTGCTTGCGCCTACCGTCCAAGAGTACATTCGGGCGCTGTTCGGTCAGCCCGGCGTGGCAACGGCAACGCTAACGCCGGCAATCGCTGCCGGCGCAGCGGCGTTACCGGGAAAGTTTCACGCCGATCCAGCCGACCGAATCCTCGTCGCGACGGCCGCGGCATACGGGGCGCGGTTTGTTACCCGCGACAAAAGGATCCGTGAATACGCCAAGGCGACAAACTATCTTCGCTGCATAGGCTGCTGAGCGAGAAGTCGAAGTTTCCGTTCGGTCTCGGATCCCGGCGCCGCCGTCATCACGACGATACGCATATCGCCGTCGCCGGGGATCTCAAAGCCGGTGTAATCCAAGAAGAGCTCACCCAACTCCGGATGCAGAAAGTGTTTCAATCCTTCGGTCGAGCCCAACACGTCGTGCTCGGCCCAGAGCTGGTTGAACTCGGGGGAGTTCGCGCGCAGATCGTCGATCAGCTCGGTGAACGCGGGATCGTTCGGATATTTCGCCGCGACCGTGCGGAAATTCGCGACGCAGCGGCGCATGATGCATGGCAAGTCGCCATAGCGGCACTGAGACTCTTCGTCGCGGAAGAGACGCCACACGATGTTACGGCCGAGGCCCGTCTGACTAGAGAAATCGGCAAGCGCGTCGGCGGTGCGATTATAGGCAAGCACGTCCCAGCGCCGTCCGCGTACGTACGCCGGCGACGGCTCGAGCACGTTGAGCACGCGCAGGACCAAATCGCTGACGTGCTCCTCCTCTTGCGCCACGACGGTTAAAGGAAGTCCGGCGAGCAGATAAAGGTGGCGCCGCTCCTCTGACGTGAGGCGCAGTGCGCGCGAGACGGCCGCGAGCACGTCGGCCGAGACGTTGATCGGCAGGCCTTGCTCGAGCCGCGTGTACCACGTCGTGCCGATGTTGGCGAGCAGCGCGACCTCCTCGCGCCGCAGTCCCGGCGTTCGCCGGCGACTGCCGTCGGCCAGCCCAACATCGGAGGGGACGACCTTGGCGCGCCGGGTCCGTAGAAAATCCCTCAGCTCGAGGCGTCGCTCAACCGGGATGGCGTTGTTCAAGGGGTGCTCTCCTTTGGGGCGACCGGGGTAACCATATCAGTGCTAGGATAACCTGTGTCCTAGTCATAGCATGGCACAAGTGCTAGTCTAAGTGCAATCCCCTTTTCCTAATGACCACGGAGTATAGAATGTCGGTTGCCGTGCGGCCCGCTCGCACCGGCCTTATCCCCGCCCCCACTCGCCCGCGGGGCACGGCGGCTCGGCCCGCCGCACCTCCGCCGGCCGCACCGGCATCGCTCGTCGAGTACGGCACGCAGCGCTGGCTGGTGGTTATCGGCGTCATGATGGCCGCGCTTTTGCAAACGATCGACCTCACGATCGTCAACGTCGCGCTGCCCACCCTTCAGGGTAATCTCGGCGCGAGCGTCGACGAAGCGACGTGGGTACTCACCGGCTACGTAATCGCCAACGTCGTCGTGATTCCGATGACGCCGTGGCTGCAGCTGCGCTTCGGCCGCAAGCACTATTTCATCGCCTCCATCGCCGGCTTCACGCTCGCATCGGTGCTCTGCGGCATGGCCACGTCGCTGCTCGCGCTCATCCTCTTCCGGATCGTGCAGGGCGCATTCGGCGGCGGGCTGCTGGCGGTGGCGCAAGTCGTCATGCGCGATACGTTTCCCAAGGAGCAGCTAGGACTCAGTCAGTCGATTTTCGCCATCGCAACAATCCTCGGTCCGTCGATCGGACCGACGCTTGGTGGCGTCCTCATCGACAATTACTCCTGGCCGTGGGTCTTCGACGTCAACGTCGTCCCCGGCGTCATTGCCATCGCTCTGTTGTGGCGCTACATGCGGGACAACGGAAAGCCGCAGCGTGCGTCGGTCGACGTGACCGGCATCGCACTGCTCGTCGTCGCGGTAAGCACCATGCAGTACGTGCTCGACCAAGGGCAGCATGACGACTGGTTTTCCGATCGGGCGATCCAGATCTGCGCCTTTCTCGCAGTGACGGCGACGGCAACGTTCGTGTGGTGGGAGCTGCGGGTCGCCCAACCAATCGTAGACCTGCGTATCCTGCGTACTCCGGCGGTGAGCGCGGCGTTGGCGATCGCCGGCGGACTCGCGGCGATTGTGTTTCCAGCCCTCTTACTGTTGCCGCAGTTTACCGTGCAGGATCTGGGCTTCACCAGCACGCTCGCCGGTTTATTGATTGGAATCCGCGCGTTGCCGGTGCTGCTGCTGACGATGCCGGTGGCGCGCCTCACGAACATCCAACGCTTTGACTTGCGCTGGCTGATCGCGGGTGGCCTCGCACTCGCTGGTATCGGACTGCTGTGGCTCTCCAGCAGCGTGACCACGCAGAGCGATCTCGGCACGCTCGTTCTTCCACTGCTGATCGTCGGAGCGGGATCGGCGTGCGTCTACTCGCCGCTGCTCGTGGCCGTGATGCGCACGGTCGCCCCGGAGGCGGCTCCCAAAGCGGCGGCCTTTATCGTGCTAGCCTTTCAGCTGGGCGGCTCGATCTCGTCAGCGGGGATCGTCGCGTTTGTGGATCGCCGCGAGCAGTTCCATCAGACGATCCTGGCAGCGGAAGAGAATCTTTCGCGCCTGCCGGTCGTGCAGTTCTTGCAGCACGCTACCCCGCAACAGTTGGCG
>DATAPM010000058.1:0-1623 GCA_036265225.1 Vulcanimicrobiaceae bacterium | reverse complement strand
GGCGAACTCGATCTGCTGCAGCAACGTTTCTTGCAGGATCGCACGGTTGCCGAGCTCGCGAGCCAAGCCTTCGAGTTCGCATAACGCCTCGCTGCGCCGTTCGCGGTCGTTGAGCCGCGCCGCGATGGTTACCGCCTCGAGCAGGAGCTCGGTGCGAACCTTCTTTTGCAGATCGAGCGCCAGCGCGCGGGCGCATAGCGCGCGCGCTTCTTCGGGCGCGCCGATGGCGATGGAACGGCGAATCGCTTCCAGATAGCAGCGCGCTGCGTTGGCCGTGTCCCCGGCGCACTCGTAGTGCGCGGCGAGCACCGGCGAGAACTCTGAGAACCGCTCGGGATAGAGCTCTTCGAGCACGCGAGCGATGCGCCGCCGGCGCACCGCAGCGTCTTTGGGCGCAACGCTTTGCGCGACGACCTCGAGCATGAGGTTGTGGGTGAAAGCGTACTCCAGCAAGCCGCGTCCGCCGGCTTCGCGCACGATGCGCCGGTCGAGAAGTTCGTCGAGCGCGTCGTTGAGTGCGGGTTCGTCCCACGCGCTGACTTCGCGAACGGTGTCGCGCGAAAACCGATCGCCGATGCAGGCCGCAATTTCCGCGACCGTCCGCGCGGGCTCCGAAAGCCGCTCGATGCGCCGCGCCACGACTTGCTGGAGCGAAGCGGGTTCGGCAGCCGGCTCGCCCTCGCGCGCATCCGAGACGATCTGCGTTAGGAAGAGCGGATTGCCGTTCGAAGCGGCGACGAGTGACTTGGCAGAGCGGCCCGTCGCTTCGGTAACCGTAATGCGCAGCTCCTCGACTTCGCTCTCGGAGAGGCGGCTCAGCCAAAGGCTTTGCGAACCGACCGATACGCGCGCTTCGCGCCGCAAGCGGTGCAGCGAATGTTGTTGTGACCCCTCATCGTCGCGATACGTCAGCACGACCATCACCGGGAGGCCGGAGATTCGGCGGAGCAGATATTGCAGCAATTCGAGCGATGCCGCCTGCGCCAGATGCACGTCCTCGAGAATCAATAGCATCGGCCGAGGCGTCGCCATGGACGCCGCGCAGCGGAAGAGTGATTCGAAGAGGCGGATGCGTTCGCTTTCGGCGTCGAGTCGCGGAACGTTGGGAAGCTCGGCGCGCGCGTGAAGCTCGGGCAGCAATGCCGCGATGCAGGCCAGTTCGATCGTTGGTTTGAGTGCCGCAACCAGCGGAAGTGCCGACCGCATTGCTTCGACGATGCATTCATAAGGCACGGCTTCGGGCGCGCTCGTCGTTCCGGAGAGGACGCGTCCACCGCGGTCTTCGACGGCGCGCGCGAACTCGAGCACCAGCCGAGACTTTCCGATTCCCGCCTCGCCGCCCACAAACGCGCACGCGCCCCGCTTGCCGGCCGTGCGGGTCCACATCTCCAGCAGACGTTCCATTTCGTCGCGCCGGCCGACGAACGGTAAGATCGCCGCTCCGTTGGCCGCAACCGATCGCGCCGGCTCGTCTTCATCGTCGCCGGGCGATTCGTCTTTGGCGATCCGTTCGGCGACGGCCGTCGTCTCGGCCATCGGTTTAGCACCCATTTCTTCTTGCAGCCGCTTGGTGAAGGACGTGTATTCTTGCAGCGCGCCGGCGCGGTCGCCGGCTTCGTAGCG
>DATAPM010000057.1:0-2243 GCA_036265225.1 Vulcanimicrobiaceae bacterium | reverse complement strand
CAGGCGCCGGTAGCCGTCGCCTCCCTTTGTCGTGATGGCAGCGCCGATGCTCCAACTCACCTCAACCGGCGCAGTCGTCGACCAGATCGCGCACGCCCGCGATATCGCCGCTGAAGCCTATACGCTCCACGGCCCGGTCCTGTTCGCGCTCGAGGCGGCGGCGCGGCGGGGCGCCAGCGTGCGCGTTCGGCTCGAGGGGCGGCCGTTCGACGACCCCAAGGGGAAGCTCGCTGCCGAGAATGCCCGGCTCGCCGCTGAACTGAGGGACTGCGGGGCGGAAGCGACGCTGGCGCATCCGCTTCATGCCAAAGCACTCGATCTCGACGGCGTCCTTTATCTCGACGAGAAGAACTGGCACCCCAACGATCTGGTCCTGCGCGAAAACGATGCGGCCAAAGCCCGCGACGTTGCGACGATCAAACACGACGCACTCGCGCGCGAGGCGCGGCTACTGGGCGATTCGCGGCGCGGCGACGACGCCGTGGTAGAGAGCGAGTCTTTCGGATGCTGTAACGCCGTCTACGGAGCTTTGAGTAAGCTGGCGCGCGAGGGCGCGTCGCCGCGACTGTTGGTCGCGCAACGCGAACTGCGCGCCAACAAACGCGAGGCCGAAGTTCTCGGAAAGCTGGTGAAGGACGGTGTGCGCGTACGCGTATGCAAAGACTCCGAGAAGCTCGCCGCGGCCGGCGGCGGCGCGTGGCTAGGCTCGGCCAACGCCACGGCGGCGTTCGGGGAGTCAGACATGGTCGATTGGGGGCTCTGCACCAGCGATCCGGCAATCGTGTCGGCGGTCCGCACCCGCTTGGAAGCGGCGTGGGACGGCGCCGCCGGTTTTAAAGACCAAAGAGTTTGATTGCGTTGGCGTCGGTGCGTGCGGTTACGGCGGTCACCGGAACGCCGAGGAGTTCGGCGACGCGCGCGGCAGTATAGGCAACAAAAGCCGGCTCGTTGCGTTTTCCGCGTTTAGGAACCGGCGCGAGATACGGGCAATCGGTCTCTAAGACGATCCAGTCGAGTCCGACGTCGCAAACGGCGTCGCGCAAGCCCTGCGCGTTGGGGAAGGTCAGCACGCCGCCGATCCCGAGCATCAGGCCGAACTCGTCGATATACGTGCGTGCCTGTTCGGGGGTTCCCGTAAAACAATGCACCACGCCTCGCATTTCGCGTTTCCAGCGCTGTCGCAGAATGTTGGTGAAATCTTCGAACGCGTCGCGCTGATGAAAGACGACCGGCATTTCGGTTTCGAGCGCGACGTCGAGCTGCGCCCGCAGCACGTCGGCTTGGACGTCGCGCGGACTAAAATCATAGTAATAGTCGAGGCCGGTCTCGCCGATCGCGATGACGTTCTCGTCGTTCAAAATCGGGAGCAGCTCGGCGGCTAGGCCGCGCGGAGCTTTGCGTGCTTCGTGCGGATGCACGCCCGCGGCGATCTTCAGATCGTACTCCCGCGCGATTTCGGCGGCGCGCCGGCTGTCGTCGAGATCTTCGCCGATGGTAATCATGGCGGTGATGCCGGCCGCTCGCGCGCGGCCGATTACGGCGTCGCGGTCGTCGTCGAACTTCTTGTCGTGGACGTGACAGTGTGTGTCGATCAAGAATCGAGCCGGGGGAAGAGCGATGCCGCCGGCGCCGTCTGCGTGAGTGGGGCGAGGCCGCCCCAGGCGTGCAGTGACGTCGTCCAGTCTTGGTCGATTCGTCCCGGGTTGCCGAGCTGCCGCCACATCTCGCTCATCCGTTCCGGCATAAACGGATGCAGCAGAATCGCCAGCCAGCGCAGCCCTTCGCAGAGATCGTAGAGAAGCGCGTCGAGAGTGTCGGTTTGACCGGCAGCGTACAGGGTCCACGGTTTTCGCTCGTCGATCGTTCGGTTGAGCGTCGTCACGAGCTCCCAGACGCCTTCAAGCGCTTCGCGAAAGCGAAGATCCATGATTCGCTCGCGCACGGTTACCGGAAGCGCCGAAAAACGACCACCCAACTCGCTGCCGGGAGCCGGCGGCGGGACGATGCCATCACGATAGCGCTGCAGCATCGAGAGCGTGCGCTGCAGCAGGTTGCCTAGGTCGTTGGCCAGGTCGCTGTTGCGGCGCAGCGCGATCTTCTCTTCGGAGTACGAGAAGTCGCTTCCGAAGGGCGCTTCACGCAGCAAGAAATAACGCATCGCGTCGGCACCGAATCGTTCGGCGAGAACGAATGGATCGACGGTATTTCCCAGGCTCTTGCCCATCTTTTGGCCGTCCACGGTA
>DATAPM010000056.1:0-6486 GCA_036265225.1 Vulcanimicrobiaceae bacterium | reverse complement strand
CGCGTCGTCCACGGCGCCCGAGACCGCGAAGCTCCTAAGTGGAGGCGGCGATGCATTTCCATGGCGCCTCCAAAGAAGCGGGCCAATGTAACCCGGAAGAAGAGCTACGGAGTACCTCGACACGAAGCTGCGCTTGTTTCGTTTGGCTCAAGTTTTCAGAGATTCGTCGATCCCTTACATGAAGGTAAATTCCGGCTTATCATTCCTTAATGGCTCGAACGCAAAAGCCAGGTCCCCTATAAAATAAGGCGTTTGCGATGGTGGAGATGTGGGGACTCGAACCCCAGACCCCTTACATGCGAAGCAAGTGCTCTACCAGCTGAGCTACATCCCCACGGGTCGTCAGACGAACCTGGAGGATTGTACGCGCCGGGATGGGCACCTGTCAAAGTAATATGACGAGCAGTTCGCGACTTGCCGGCCTTATCGTGGTCGCTTTTGCCACGCTCGCCTCCGCGCTGCCCGGGCGTGCCGCGCCGGCGGCAATGGTCGCGCTTAACCGCTGTAACGGGCAGGTGATCGACGAGTCGTCGGCTCGCGTGCGCGATTACGATCGTCACCCGCCAGCCAACAATGAGACGGCGCTGCTCAAGCGCTACGGCTCGATCTCCGAACTGATCGGCACCTTAAATGAAGAGCGCGAGATTCTCGACAGTGTCTGCACGAGAGACGCCCGTCAGGAGGAGCTCTTCGCGCAGGTCGCGGCGGTCAGCGGGGCGGCACTCGTCCTCCAGGCGGACGTCACCGCAAAACTCAACGCCGCTTGCCCGGCGGCCGCGACCGGCGTCCCGCAGATGATCTTGGCCGACGCCTGGCTCGGGTTGGCGAGGGTAATCAACGAGCAGAACGGTACGGTGCCCCGCTCGTTCGCTGACGTCATCCCGAAGATCCAGAGTCACGCCCAAGCCATAAACCTGACGCTCCCGGTTTGGGCCGAGACCTCGGTCTACTGGCGCGATCAAGTAAAGGTGAAGGCCAAAGACGCCGTCGCTAGCTGCCAGTCGCCGAGCCCTTCACCCAGCCCGACCTAGCCGAGCAGGATTATTTGCGAACAATTCGCAAATAATCGCTAAATGGTTCGGGCTGATTACGTCACTCGTCCGCGTGAGTGGATTGCCTCCATCCTTCAACGCGAACCGCGCTTTCTTTCCGCGGCGGAAATCCATCAGCACCTCAAGCTGGCCGGCGCGCCCGTCTCGCTTTCGACCGTTTACCGCACGCTCGAGCGGTTGCGCCTCAAGGGCGACGTCACGGCGCGCACCGATGCGGAGGGCGAGGCGACGTATATGCTTTGCGAGCCGGCGCACCATCACCATCACGCGATCTGTAGCGACTGCGGACTCGTAGAAGACGTTGACTGCGACGCCATGGAGCAGCTTACCGAGTCGCTCCGCACTTTGCATGGGTTCGAGCTCGACGGTCACTCGATGGAGTTCTTCGGGCGGTGCCGGTCGTGCCGCTAAAGGGATTGGCCGCGGTTGCCTTGCTGCTTGCTGCAACGGCAAGCTGCTCGCACACCGCTCAAGGGGCCCAGGTTGACACGGGACAGGCTCAGCGTGATACCCGCAAGATTCGCGTCGTGACGACGATCTCGACACTTAACTCGTTCGTGCAAGGGGTCGGCGGCGAATTCGTCACCGTCAAGAACATCGTGCCGGTCGGCGCTTCGCCCGAAACCTTCGCGCCGGCGCCGCAAGACGTTGCGTCCGTTGCCGATGCCAACGTGCTGGTCGAAAACGGTGCCGGCCTGGAATCGTGGCTCGACCGCCTGCTGCACGACGCCGGCTCGCAGAGCCTGCACATCGTCGTCTGCAGCGAAGGGCTGCCGGTCAAGAACGACAATCCGCACCTTTGGATGGATCCCGTGATGGCCAAGGCTTATGTAGCGAAGATTCGCGACACGCTTGCCGCCGTCGATCCACCGCACGCGCAGGCCTATCGCCGCAACGCGGCCGCATATAACGTACGCCTCGACGAGCTCACCGCAACGATTCGCCGGAAGATCGGCACGATTCCGCCGTCGCGGCGCAACATGATCGTCTTTCATAATGCTTGGCAATATTACAACGATCGCTTCGGCATCGTGACGCTTGTCGTCGAGCGCAACCCGGGTCAGGAACCCAATCCGCAGCAGATCGCCGAGCTGATCGACTTGGCGAAGAGACTTAAAGTGCGCGCAGTCTTCAGCGAGCCCGAGTACAGTCCGAAAATTCTCTACACGATCGCCCAGGGCTCCGGCATCAAGGTCGTGGAGAACCTCTACGACGATTCGGTCGGCACCGATCCGCGCGTTTCGACATACCCGGCGATGCTGCTCTACGACACCAACGTCATCGTCGCGGCGTTAAAGTGACGCGTAAGGACGCCGTCGTAGCTCGCGATTTGGTCGTGCGTTACGAGGACTTCATCGCGCTGAGTCACGTTTCGCTTGCCGTGCACTACGGCGAAGCGCTAGGCATCGTCGGGCCCAACGGCTCGGGGAAGTCGACGCTGCTCAAGACCATCGCCGGGCTGCTGTCTCCGACCGGCGGCGAACTGGAAGTCCTGGGCTCGTCGCCGCGTTGCCTGACGCCGGGCACCATCGCCTACGTTCCGCAAGTTGAAGCGGTAGATTGGTCGTTTCCGGCTACCGTCTGGGACGTCGTGGCGATGGGACGTTTTTCGCGGCTGCATTTTTGGCAGCGGTTTGGCGTGCACGATCGAATGGCGGTGCAGCGAGCGCTCGAGACGGTCAAGATGAGCGACCTGCGCGACCGGCACATCGCGAATCTTTCGGGCGGTCAGCAGCAGCGCGTTTTTGTCGCGCGCGCGATCGCGCAGGAACCGAAGCTGCTCTTGCTCGACGAGCCCACGACGGGGGTCGACGCGGCAACCGAAGAGACGCTCTATAAAATCGTCCGCGAGCTCGTCACCCAGGGGATGCCGGTGCTCGTCGCGACCCACGACTTGGATCGCGTCGAAGAGGTTTTCGACCGGCTGCTGGTGCTCGACCGTCGCGTCCTCGCACTCGGCACGCCGCGCGAAGTCGTCGAAGCCGGCGCCTACAGCGCGATCAGAGAGCACACGCACACGCACGGACACCTGCGCCACGATCACGAGGCGCACGCCGCCCATGCCAGCCATCCGGAAATCCATCGATGACAGTTGAGACTTTCCTGACGCCGTTTAACTACGCGTTTATGCAGCGTGCCTTCGTAGCGGCGCTGGCCGTCGGGATTCTCTGCTCGACGATGGGTACGTACGTCGTCTTGCGCAAGCTGTCATTCATCGGCGACGGCATCGCCCATGCATCGTTCGCCGGCATCGTGATCGCCTATTTACGCGGCGCAAACTTCTACCTCGGGGCGGGAATCGTGGCGGTCGTGACGGCGGTCGGCATCGGCTTCGTGCATCGGCGCGGACGCATCTCGCTCGACACCTCGATCGGCGTGCTCTTCACCGGGATGTTCGCGTTGGGCGTCTATTTGATGAGCCAGCAACGCAGTTACGCGATCGATCTTCAGAGCTTCTTATTCGGCGACATCCTAGCGGTGCAGCCTCAGGACCTGAAGCTGATCGTCGCGCTCAGCGTCGTCGTAGCGATCGCGGTTGTCGTGCTCTATCGCGGCTTGCTCTACACGACGTTCGACCCGATCGTGGCGCAGGCTAGCGGGATCGCGTCACCGGCCTACGAGTACACGCTACTCGTGATGCTGGCGCTGACGATCGTCGTGTCGCTGCAGGCGGTCGGCATCGTGCTCGTCGCGGCGCTGCTCGTAACCCCGGCGGCAGCCGCCTATCAGCTGACCTCACGCTTCGCACCGATGATGGCGCTCTCGGCGGTTATCGGCGCCGCCAGTACCGTCGGCGGCTTGTACCTCTCGTACTACGTCCGGGCTTCGAGCGGCGCGACGATCGTTCTCCTGGCGACCCTGCTCTTCTTCGCGGCGGTCATCGCCAAGCAGTTCGTTCGAGCTACCGCACGCGCACGGTAAACGGCGCGGTGAAAAGCTTGTCGTTAGCTCCTCGGAACTGAACCCAGACTTTATAGGGCGCCGAGGGTAGGGCGGGCAGATCCATTTTCATCATGGGACCGGCGACCTGCGCGTCAGCCATATCCATAGGCATTCCCGCGCTCTGCGCCATAGGGGGGGCGGCGCTGGCCGAGCTGCCTGCAACGTGCGGATGAACGTGAACGTACGTCAGCGTGGCAACGTTGATGAAAACCACGTGCGCTGCGGCGCCGAGATAGGTCCCCAGATCCTTTGCCGGCTGCCCGTTCTTGGTGATGGTGAGCTCGAGCGACTGCGCGGTGTTGGCCGGCAGCGTCGTCGCCGAAAGCGTTACGACGTACGGGCCGGCAGCGATACTTGGCGTTGACGCCATCGAGGGTACCATGCCCGTCATGATTGGGCCGTCGCTCGGCAGCGTGAAGCGAAAAACTTGCTGGCCCAGTCCCTTCGGCTCGCTGTCGGCAAAAACGTAGTAGCGATGGTTGCGCTCCTTGGTGAACGCCTGCGAAAAGGTGCCGGTCGAAGCGTCGAAAGCGGGGTGCAGATGTTCGAACGTTAAGAAATCATCGCGAACGACGATCACGTGCATCAGCATCTCCATGTCGATCGTATAATCGAGAATCGGCGAAGAACCGTCCGGCTCGAACTGGCGGATTTTAAAGTGCGCCGTCGTGTCGCCGCCGGGAGAAGCGCGCAACTCGGAAACGAGCTTGGGCGTGCCTTGGAGCAAAGCGAACGTCCCGCGCATGGCGGGCTCTTCGGCCGAAGCCACAGCGATTGCCGCAAGGCTTCCGATTGCGAGTGCGCCGGCTAGCCGCCGGCTCAGTCCGCGGCGCGTACGACTCTCCAAGTTCCCTCCTCTTGCGGTTCCAAATAGCCTCCGGCCGCCAGTGCGTCGAGAGCTTCGTGCAACGCGGCCCGCTCGTTCTTATTCGGCATACCGGCCCATCGCATCGCCAAGTCTCCAAGCTCGATCCGCGCGTCCTGAACCAACGCCGAGCGCAGGAACTCCGCCGGAAGCTTAACACGCTCCATTCGCCGTGCGACCGGCTCCAACGCTCTTTCGAAGTTCGATGCGACTTTTGCCGCGGGCGGATCGGGGGGTTCGGGTTCAGGGCCTTCGGGTTCGGCCTGCGCGGGCTCACTAATCGCTGCACGTTTTGGCGTGAAGCGCGAGACGACGATCGAATCGGTGATCGTCCCGAACCATTCCCCGAGCAGCGCACCGGCGGTTTGCCACGGGACGGCGTTGACGACGGCGCGCCGTCGCGTGATGCCGCCCAGAATTGCTTGCGCGACGCGCTCGGGCGACGCCGCGCGAACGCTCGAGGTGCGTTCGATTCCCATAGCGAGGTGAAACTCGGTGGCGACCAATCCCGGGTCGACGTAGGTGACGGCGATCCCGCGTCCGCGCAGCTCGCGGCGCAACTGAATCGCGGCCGCGCGGACGGCGGCCTTTGCCGGCTGATAGGCACCATAGTGCGGTATCGGCACGCGCACGCCGCCGGTTCCGACGAAGACCAGCTGGCCGCGCCTCGCTTCGAGCTGCGCAAGGGCGGCGCGCGCCAGACGCAGCGGTCCCGCCACCTCTAGCTGCCACTGCGCTTCAATTGCGGCGTCGCTCTGCTCCAGTAACGGTCCATAGGTTCCACCGCCGGCGTTGTTGACCACCACGTCGATGCGGCCGAAGGCGCGCATCGCCGCTTCGACGATTCGCAAAGGTGTTTCGTTCGCAGTGACGTCGCCGGCAACCACTTCGCAGCGGCCGCCGGCCTCGCGAATCGTTCGTGCAACCTCTTGGAGTCGTCCGGCGCGCCGCGCGTTAATCACCACTGCGAATCCGGCGCGAGCCGCGCCCAGGGAGAGCGCTCGACCGATGCCGGAGCTGGCTCCGGTAACGATCATCGTCCGAACGGCGTCAGCCATGTGTTTCGCAGTAAGCGTGGTACTCGCCGGCGATGCTCTCGGGAAGGCCGGCGTAGTGTTCTCTTTCGCCGGCGATCGCTGCGGGCGCGGGTGACGTTACCTCGCGTGCCTCCGCCGCGATCCCCGCAAGCATTTGGGCGACGGGTTTGAAGGTGCCGTCGCTACGCACGACCCCAAAGCGTAGTTCGTGCGGAGCCTTATCGAACGGCGGAAGTTGCGCGAGCGCCGGATCGTAATCGGCCCAACACCACCAAAACGCGCCGAGTGCGCCGCGCGCGTGCAACCGGTCCACCACCCGCCTGCCGTACTCGGCCATCTCGTTCTCGTCGAGACAAGAAAAACCGTCGACGCGATTGCTTCCCGGCGGGCATTGCGGATTACCAAACTCGCTGAAGAGCACCGGCTTTCCACTAAACGATTGCTGCAACTGGCAAAGAAACGGTACGACCTCGGGATCGAGGCGATCGCGGGCGAACTTGCTGTAGACCGAGTAGCCGTGCATAGTCGGAAAGATCCACGGGCGCGCCATGCTCGAGGGCCGCAGGTTGCGGTCTTGCTCGAGATCCTC
>DATAPM010000055.1:0-7531 GCA_036265225.1 Vulcanimicrobiaceae bacterium | reverse complement strand
AGGTGCTCTACTCGGTGGTCGTGGGGAACCGCGAGCCGCAGGACGCGCTGCGCGAAGTCGTCGGCGCCGAAGCGAGCGGCGAGCAGCGCAAGTTCGTCGAGGAGCTGACGATCGGCACGCTCGGCTACGCGCCTCAAGCCGACCTCGTCGTTGGCCCTCTGCTGGAAGGGTGGACCATCGAGCGCCTGCCGACGATCGACCGGCTACTGCTGGAAATGGCGACGTTCGAGCTGCACTGCCGTCCGGAGACGCCGAAAGCCGTGGCCATCAACGAAGCCGTCTCGCTTGCCAAACGCTTTTCAACCCAGGACTCGGGGCGCTTCGTCAACGGCGTCTTGAGTGCGGTAGCCAATGCCCGGGCGTAAGCGCCGCCGCAGCGGCTGGGGACGTTTCTGGCGCGGCTTTCTGATTGCCGTCTTCTTAGTGGCCCTCTTCAGCGTCGGGGCGATCGCCGGAATCGTCACGTCGTACGGGCGTAACCTTCCGGACATCAGCCGCATGGCCGACTATCAGCCGGCCAGCACGACGCGTATTTTCGCGCGCGACGGCACGCAGCTGGCCTCGGTCTACCGCGAGAATCGCGTCTTTGTCCCGATCGTGCGCATTCCGCCGATCGTGCGCAATGCGTTCGTCGCCAACGAGGATCACAATTTCTATCGCCACCACGGCGTCGATTTCGTGAGCATCGTTCGCGCCGCGTTCGCCGACCTAACGCATCAGCAGTTTCAAGGCGCCTCAACGATCACACAGCAGCTCGCCCGCCGGCTCTTTCTCAACGATCAGGTCTCGCTCTCTCGCAAAGTGCAAGAGGCGCTGCTCGCCATGGAGATCGAGCGCTACTACACGAAGGACGAAATCCTCGAACGCTACCTCAACATCATCTATCTGGGCGCCGGCGCGTACGGCGTCGATGCTGCGGCGCACACCTATTTCGGGCGCGGCGTGGATAAACTGACGGTAGCTCAAGCGGCGATGCTCGCCGGCGTCGTCGCCGCGCCGTCGGATTACTCGCCGTTTGCCAATCTCCCGCTGGCGCGCGACCGCGAGCGACACGTGCTCGATCGAATGGTCGAAAGCGGTTACATCACCTCGGCGCAAGCGGAGTCCGCCTACGAAGGTCCGCTCGAGTTGATCGCACCGCGCCTGACCGGACTGCAAGGCTATCGTTATCCCTACTTCACGACGTACGCAATCGCGCGCCTCGAACAGATCTTCGGCCGCAACGCCGTCGAGGAAGGCGGCATGCAGGTCTACACGTCGCTGGACCAGCGAATGCAGGACAAGGCGCAAGAAGCGGTGACCTGGGGCGTCAATCAGGCCGTCGCCGAGGGAATCGGCGCGCACCAGGCGGCCTTAGTGGCGCTGCGCCCGTCGACCGGTGAGATTTTGGCGATGGTCGGCGGTACCGGCTTTACGCTGCGCAATCAGTTCAACCGCGCGTGGCAAGCGCACCGGCAGCCCGGGTCGTCGTTCAAAATTTACGATTACACCGCCGCCATCGATACCGGAATGACCGCCGCGACGATTATTGACGATACGCCGGTCGCCTATCCGATGGGCGACGGAACGCACTGGTCACCGATGGACGACGACAACAGCTACATGGGCGCGATCACCCTGCGCGAAGCGCTGACGCTGTCGCGAAATATCGTCGCCGTAAAGATCGCCGAGCGCGTCGGCTTGGACAAAGTCATCGACTACGCGCATCGCATGGGCGTGACGGCGCCGTTGGAAGCAAATCTTTCGCTCGCGCTCGGATCCTCGGGCGTTTCCGTTTTGGACCAGGCGGCCGGCTTTGGGACGATCGCCAACCAGGGACTGCACATCGATCCGACGCCGTTTCGCACGATCAAAGATTCCCTCGGCAACGTCGTGCTCGACAACCGCGTGCCGCAAGCGACCGACGTGGTTAGCGCCGGCACCGCCTACATCGTCACGTCTATGTTAGAAGACGTCATCGCCCGCGGCACCGGGTATCCTAACGCCGTCATCGGTCGCCCGGCGGCCGGCAAGACCGGAACGACCACGAGCTTTCGCGATGCGTGGTTCGTCGGATTTACCCCCGATTTGGTCGCCGCGGTCTGGCTCGGCAACGACGATTACACACCGATGAATGAATCATACGGGGGCAACATTCCGGCACGAATTTGGGCGCGCTTCATGAAGGCCGCGCTGGCCGGCACGCCGCCGCACGACTTCCCCTTCCCGCTCGACGAAGTCGAAAAAGTTGCCGGCTGCGGGCGCGGCAGCGAATATTATCTCAAGGGAACCGAATCGCAATCGGGGTGCGGCTCGACGTACGGTTCTCAAGACTCCACCGTGGATACCGCCGGTGCGGTGCAGCCGAGCGTACCGCCCGCCGACGCGATGCCTCCGGACGAGTTGCCGACGCTGCCGCCTTCACCGAGCCCGTTGCCGTCGCCGTCACCCGTCGATTCGGAATCGCCCTCACCGCACCGTTGAACGTCTATACCGTCGGAGAGTTTTCAGCGCGCATGCACGGCGTTTTCGACCGCGTGCGTGCCTTCGACTCGATCGCCGTAAGCGGCGAAGTCTCGGAGTGGTCGGAGAGAAATAATACCATCTACTTTACGCTCAAGGACTCGCGCGCGGTCTTACAGTGCGTGGCGTACTCCAGCCGCGCGCAGAAGTTCCCGAATATCGGGCCCGGTTCGGCCATCGTCGCGCAGGGGCGGGTGCGCGTCGCCGAGTGGCGCAGCCGCTACGAGTTGCTGGTCGAGAGCGTGAGGCTCACCGGCATCGGCGAGCTCTTTCGTCAATACGAAGAATTAAAAGAACGATTTCGCCGGCTCGGATATTTCGATCGCGAGCACAAGCTGCCGATTCCAGCCTTTCCGCGCGTCGTCGGACTCGTTTCGGCTCACGGCAAGGGCGCCGAAGACTTCATGACGACGCTTCAAGAACGCGCGTCGCAGGTGCGCATTGAGTTTATTCAGACGCGCGTTCAAGGTCTGGGCGCCGACGTTGAGATTGCCGAAGCACTCGACCGCGCGGCTCGGGTTCGCCCCGACGTCATCGTCTTGGCGCGCGGCGGCGGTTCGTATGAAGATCTCTTTCCTTTTAACTGCGAGCCGGTGGTGCGCGCCGTATGGAGGTGCACGACCCCGATCATCACGGCCATCGGCCATACGGCCGACCACCATTTGGCCGACGAAGTGGCGGACTACGTTTGTGAGACGCCCTCGAACGCGGCGCAGTTTATCGCCAGCTTGTGGCAGCGCGGAGGCGAGCGGTTAGCGCGCTTAACGCTGCAACTCGACCGCGAGATCGGCAGCATTGCCGGCAGCGCCGGCGGCCGCAGCGACAAGCTCGACGAGGCGTTGTCAAACGCCGGGCAGCGGATGCTGCTCGACCGGCGCCGCCGGCTCGAAGGTTTGCAGCGCGCGCTCGACGTGCAGAATCCGGCGCTGCAGCTGGCGCGGCGCGGCGAGCGCCTGACGCGCTTGCAAACGATGTTGACGGCGTGGCCCGCGCATGCGCTGGTGCGCTGGCGCGGTGCGGTCGACATCCGCGGCGAACGCATCGGCGCGGTGGGTAGCCGAACGCTCGAACATCGCGGAAATCTGCTGACGCTCGCGCGCAGCCGGCTGGACTCATCGGATCCGCGCAAACCGCTCGAGCGCGGCTACGCCATCGTTTCGCTGAAGGGCCGGGCGTTGCGCGATGCCCGCGAGGCCGCGCGAGGAGACGAAATCGAAGCCCGGCTCCATCACGGGAGCCTAACTGCCCGAGTCGAAAGCATCCGAGCCGATGAAAAACGAAGCGCCGAAGACCTTTGAAGAAAAGCTCGATCGGATCGACGCGATCGTCAAGGAACTCGAGAGCGGTCGCACCGAGCTCGAGCGTGCCATCGACCTTTTCAAAGAAGGCAAGACGCTGAGCCGCGAATGCGAGGCGATGCTCAAGAGTGCCCAAGGTCAAATCGATACGGCGATGTCGGGGGGCGACGCGGCGGCCAAAAACGGCGCGCCCGAAGATCTCTCCGACGAACTTCCTTTTTAAACCCCCGGAGTTAACGCGGGACGCGAGATGAAACTCCGGCTCGACGACCTCGTTGCCGATCGCAACGGCATCACGCGGTCGCAAGCTCGCAGCCTGATCATGGAAGGGCGCGTGCGCGTCGGGGGAGTTGTTGCGACGAAACCCGGGCAGAACGTCGCCCCGCTGGCCGCAATCGAGATCGAGCGGCCGCGCCGGTTCGTTAGTCGCGGCGGGGAGAAGCTCGAACACGCGCTTGAGGCATTCGAGGTCAATGTCGCCGGCTACGATGCGCTCGACGTCGGCGCTTCGACCGGCGGCTTTACCGATTGCCTTCTGCAGCGCGGCGCGCGCGGCGTGACCGCCGTTGACGTGGGGTACGGACAGCTTGACTGGCGGCTGCGTAACGATCCGCGCGTACGCGTCCTCGAACGGACCAACTTCCGGCTGCTGTCCGACGATGCATTTCCCAGCGGATTCGATACCATCGCCATCGACGCGTCGTTTATCTCGCTGCGAACGATGCTCAAGCGCGCCGTTACCTATTTGCGCGAAAGCGGCGCGATCGTCGCGCTGGTCAAGCCGCAGTTCGAAGCCGGCCGGGAGCGGGTCGGAGGCGGCGGGGTCGTGCGCGACCCTGCGACGCACCGTTCGGTGCTGCGGGAGGTACGCCAGGGCGCGGCGCTGCTGGGCCTCGTCGCGGTCGGCTTGACCGCGTCCCCATTGCGGGGCCCGGCGGGAAACCGTGAGTTCTTGATGCTGCTCCGTCACCAGGGAATACCGTTGGAAGACGCACGACTCGACGCGGTCGTTGACGAAGAGGGTGGGTCATGACGGCGCTGCCGGCACTCGAAAAGAAAGTCATCGCGCTGTACGTGGACACCAGCCGGGAGCACGCGCGCTCGATTGCGAGCCGGGTTGCCGGCGATTTCCGCGCCGGCGGCTTCGACGTGGTCGATGCGGCCGCCGCGCCCGCAGCCGCGCTGCTGGTTACCGTCGGAGGCGACGGCACGCTGCTGCGCGCGGCGCGCGTCGCGGTCGAGCACGACCTTCCGCTGCTCGGCGTCAACACCGGCCGCTTAGGATTCTTGACCGAGCTCGACGAGGACGATCCGCGCCTCTCCGATCTGCCGTCGCTGGTCGCGCGCGGCCTTTACATTGACGAGCGCACTGCGCTCGAAGCCGAGTATAACGGTCAGCGCTACTTCGCGCTCAACGACGTGGTGGTGCGTAAGGGCGAGTTCTCGCGCATCGTCCCCTTTGGATTGCGCGTTGACGACGGCTCGGTGACGCGGATCGCCGCCGACGGAATCTGCGTGGCGACGCCGACGGGGTCGACGGCCTACTTTCTCTCGGCCGGAGGATCGTTGATCGCGCCGAGCGTCGAGGCATTCGGCGTCGTGCCGCTGTTGCCGCACACGCTCTTCTCTCGACCGCTAATTGTTCCGGCCGTCTCCGTCATCGAGATCACCAGCGATGAGGAGAGCGCGCAAGCTCACTTAGAGTGCGACGGCGACGTGGTCAGTGAGGTTGCCCCGAGTTCCTGCGTCGCAATTCGGCGACATCCCAAACGCGTCCACTTCGCGCGTACGGCGCCGCTGCATTTCTTGGAACGTTTGGAAGCCAAGATGCTGTGGGGCGTTTCTTTCAAAGATCCGCGTCGCTAAGGAGCGAATTCGTGCTGCGCCGGCTCGAGATCGAAGATTACGGTCTGATCGCCCGCGCCGACGTAGAGTTCGCCGACGGCGCGACGATTTTCACCGGCGAGACGGGCTCCGGCAAGACGATGCTCCTCGGAGCGCTCGAGTTTGCGCTGGGAGCGCGCGCGGGAAGCGACATCGTGCGGCGCGGTTCGCGCAAGGCGAGCGTGACGGTTATATTCGAACCGGACGAGACGCTTCGCGCGCGTTTGGCACAGGCCGGCTTCGAACTCGATGACGGCGAGGCGGGCAGCATTGCGCGCGAAGTGAACGAATCGGGGCGTTCGACGCTGCGAATCAACGGGCGTCCGTCGGCGGCGGCATACGCGCGCGAGATCGGCGACGCCATCGCCGAAATCGTCGGCCAGCACGAAGCGCAACGATTGTTATCGCCGGGCTATCACCTCGAGTTGCTCGACCGGTTTGCCGGGGAGAAAGCATTGCGGCTCGGCAACGAGGTTGCCGCCGCGCACGCGCGACTCGAACGAGCGCGCGAAGCCTTGGATCGGCTCGCCACCGAAGAGGATGCCGCGCGGCAACGCTACGATGACGCCGTATTTGCGGTGCGCGAAATCGATGACGCCAAGCTCGAGCCGGGTGAGGTCGAGCGGTCGAACGAGCGGCGCGGCTACCTCGACAACGTCGAGCGAATCGCCACCGCGCTGAGCGGCGCGCGCGAGGCGCTTGCCGGCGAGGAAGGCGGCGCCACCGCGTCGCTCGGTGCGGCGAGCGCCGCGTTATCGGCGGTGGCGAAGTTTGGCGGCGATTTGCGCGAAATGGCCGAGCGCATCGCGACGCTTCAAGGTGAAGCCGGCGACCTGACTGCGGAGGTGGCGCGGGCGCTGGAAGCGGCCGAGTACGATCCGGCGGAACTCGAAGCGCTCAACGCGCGCCTGGAGCGCTTGGAACGTCTGCAGCGAAAGTACGGCGACTCGCTCGAAGGCGTGCTTGCCTACGCCGAACGCGCCCGGGGCAGCGTCGACGAGTACGAGAATCGCGATCGCCTTCTCGCGCAGCGCCGCGCCGAAGTGGAGGCGGCGACGCACGAGTTGGAGCGCGCTGCGGCAGCGTTGAGCGCCTTGCGGCGCAAAGCCGCGCGAACGCTGAGCGAGCGGGTGCGCGGCGAGTTCGGTGAGATCGCGCTGGGTTCCGGACGCTTCGAAATCAGTTTCGAGGCGCTGGCGCAAATCGGGGCCCGCGGCGCGGAACGCGTCGATTTTCTCTTTGCGGCCAACGCCGGCGAACCGGCGCGCGCGCTCGCTCGCGTAGCGTCGGGCGGAGAGCTGTCGCGCGTGCTGCTGGCGCTCGTCGTCGCGTTAGCGCAGGCGCGCGACGCGGGCGGCGCGTTGGTTTTCGACGAGATCGATGCCGGCATCGGCGGCGCAACCGCGACCGCGGTCGGCGCTCGCGTCGGCGAGCTGGCGGAACGCGAACAAGTCGTCTGCGTCACCCACTTAGCGCAGCTGGCGACGTGGGCCGACCGGCACTACGTTCTCGACAAAATCGAGCGGAAGAACGAGACGACGATTGCAGTACGCGAGCTTCGCAGCGCCAAAGAACGCGAGGCCGAAATCGCGCGGATGCTCTCGGGCGAGCCGCACGAGATCGCCGTTCGTCACGCCCGCGCGCTGCTGCAGGCGGCGCAAAAGGCCTAACCGCACCCGGATCCTACGGGATCTGATGAATCTTGAGCACGTTGGTGCCGCCCGAGCCGACCGGCATGCCGGTGGTGAACGCGATGAGATCGCCGGAATGCACGAGTCCCGCGCGCACCATGTGGCGTTCGGTCATGTAGAGCAGCACGTCGAACGAAGCGTACTGATCGATCAGCA
>DATAPM010000054.1:0-18538 GCA_036265225.1 Vulcanimicrobiaceae bacterium | reverse complement strand
GTTTGACCAGAAGATGTCGTTGTGACGGCCGGATTGGATCCCGGGTTGCCGGCGTTGGCCGAGAAGGTTTCCGCGCCCATCGCCAGCAGCAGCAACGAGCCAAGCGAATCGCCATCGGCTTCCACTTGCATCTGACCCTTGCCGGTAAAGAGGCCGGTCAGCGGTTCGGTGCGTCCGACGCGCTTACGCGCGCCGGGACGCTCGAGCAGCTCGTTGGTGCCGTCGAAGTTTTGCGACGATGGGATTAAGAAGACCGTCGGCGAGACGGCGGTTCCGTAGGTGATTTCCTTACCGATACCGACGGTAACAAGCTCGGCGCTGGGGGCGCTGGCAAAGAGCTGAAGATCGAAATCCCAACCGGGACGTGCGAGAAGCTTGCCCATGTTACTTCACCTCCGGGGCGATGGCGGCATCGATTTTGGGGGCCGCTGGCGCTTCGGCCGGCGCGGCGTGATCGGCGGCGAGCTTTTGGGCGCGCGCGATGACGTCGGCGGGCGTACCCACACGACGGAACTCGACGATGTACTCGGGGTGGTGGCCCAAGAAGCAGGCCACGCAGAGGCGCTGGGCCTTGTCGTTGACCAGCGGAATCGCCTCGTCTTTTTGGTAGTTGAACCCTTGCTCTTCTAGCGCTTCGGCGCCGCAATCGGCGCAGCTATAAAGCGGGTTTTTACCGGTGGCCGCGTCTACGAAGTCCGGCCCGTGCCGGAAGATCGCGGTGATGACGTCGATGGGCTTGGGCGGTGAGTTGCCGTCCTGCCAGACGACCTTGGCGTCGGCGGGGATCTCTTTCTCTTCGCCGGCATCCCACCGGCCAAATCGCGTGTTCCCTTTGAGATCGCGCAGGGTCACGGTCGGCGTCCCGCGCCGCGGCTGAAACCGAATCTTCATGGGCGGCGCTCTTGGCCGCCGGCGAACTGCCGGGGTGACCCGTGTCCGCTAAAATGTCAGCTTGAGATCGCTGTTCGTGTCGAAGAGGTAGACCGCCGAAGCGATGATGTCTGAGGAATCAGACTCGCCTGCGGCCACAAAGCGCGTCATGCTCTTGATCTTGGAGTCCCGGACCATGCCCCCGAGCGTGACATTGGTTCGCAGCAGGGGCGAAATGCCGTTGCCGGCGTTGTCATTTTGGTACAGTCGCAAGTACTGCAGGGCCGCCTCGCCCACTTTGGTGATCGATGGATCGTGAGCCATGCGCACGGAAACCACGATCGTAAAATGCGTCACCAGCTCGTGGCGCTTGGCGCCCGTGACGTCTTCCTCGAAGTCGGTGCACATGAAACCGATGTTCGGGAAGGTCGCCGTTTCGGGCGGCGCAATCCGCGAGAGATCTTTGATCCCGGTGGTGCCGTCGGGGTTGGGCTGGACGCCTAAAGGTCCGCCAGGCGCTATCGCGGCCGTCAAGAGCGCGAAGATATAGTCTTCGACGACAGCCCAGGTGTCTTGATTCACGCAGCCACTCCCATGACCCACTGCCGCCAGATCTCAAGGAGATTCTGCCGATCGCGGTCGGTGATTGTAAGAAACACTCGTCCCGGTTGGCCGGGCATGATGACTTTGCGCCGGAGGTACGTCACGCCGCCGCTGACAAACTTGAGGGCCTTCCCATTGGTCGGGACGATGGTCCAGGGTGTGTGGCCGGCATAGATTCCGGTGCCTTCCTGGAACCAGCGCGCGTAGGGAACGTCGGTGCCGACGCTCACACTGTTGTTGGCCACCGGTGAGACCTGAATCGATCCCATCATACGGCCAGTATCGATGCCCGTGTGACCCCCACGTTTGTTGGGGATCCAGACGATATCGCCACCCTGCTGCTTGATGCGCATGACCGACGCGCTGCGCACGTAATCGCCCGACCGGGCCAGCGGAACTTCGAAGTTGGAGAGCCGCTTTATCTGCGCATCGAGCTTGGCGACCAGCTCGTCGGCATTGGAGCTGCCGCCGATCATGACGGGCTTCTACGCTGCACGAGCGCCTCGATGCGGCCTCCCTGGCGCGAGGCAAAGAGGACGGTGAAGGCGGCGCCGCTGGGCACGTGGATGATGATCGATCGCGCCTTGACGCCGGATTCCACGGGCAGCCAAATATGCGCGTCGACGAGAACCATTGTGGCGTCCCCGCTTTTGGTGGTCGTTGGAACCTGCAACTGGCCATCACCGGGCACGTAGTCGACGACGTAAGGTCCGCGCCGATCGTACTTGTCACCCGACGCTGGGTTGCGATTGTCGACGTAGTACTCGCCGGAGTTGGTGTCGGGAAGGCGGCGCGGCCAGCGGCCCGAGTTTGGAGGAATCGGCATTAGGCAGCCTCGTCTTGATCGGCTTGGGCGTAGCCAGCGGAAACGGTTGTGCATCGGCAGTTATGGACGACGATCCCCTGCGCGACGTACGTTTGGTCCTCTTCGACTTCGAAGTTGTAGACGAGCCCCGAATAGTTTAGGCACGTCGCCGAATCAACTGGTACAATGACAGTATGAGACGGCGGATGACCGACGAGTGGTGCCGGGAAATCCATCAGGAGCACATGGCCGGGGCGTCGCTCAAAGCGCTCGCTGATCGGCACAAGATCGCTCGGACCGCGATCACCGCCGGCTTCGTTCGACTCGGACTCCAGCAGCGCAATCGCAGCGAGGCCATGTACGTCCGAATGAGCCGCACGGATGCTGCGGGCCGCAACGCTCTCGCCAAAGCTGCCCACGACGCCGTCCGAGGCAGCAAAATGAGCGAAACTGGTCTCACGCGCAAAGCTAGAGGGCGTCAAGGTCGCGCATTCTCGCTCTACGAGACAATCGTCCACAGCGCTCTCCTGGCGCGCGGAGTCGAGGCTGTCTTGAACTATGCTGTTGGCAAGTTTATGGTTGACGTCGCTATCCCTAATCGCCATCTTGCTATTGAGATCGACGGGGGATGCTGGCATTCCACGCCGCGCAAGCGCGCTCAAGATGCGGCCAAAGAAATTGCGATTGTCTCGCAAGGGTGGCGCGTCATCCGCCTCGCGGGACGAACGGAGCACCGCTTCCGCGTCCACGCCATAGATCTGATTCGCTGGCTGGATGGCCGCGGCAACTGCCCACCCATTATCCGTAAGAATGGGGTGATTTCCGGTGATCCGGAGTACCCGATGCCCAGCCCGAACCGACCAAAGCACCTCCGAGACGTGGCGCTGCATTAGGCCGATGACGGCGCGCCAACGCCCTCGATGCGTCCAGACCAAATCCCCCGTCTGAACGTTTTCGATCGGGATCTCGCCGCGCCGCGTAAGTACGAGCGTTCCTGGAGGGCAGCAAGACGGATGCGCCGGCGGCGCGGTGATACCGTCGTCGAACTCACCGTCCAACGCGACGACCTCGCCGTCGAGCTCCTCGCATTGCGGGCACGTCCGTTCATCTTCGGCCGCGACCCACATGATCTGCTCAACGCCGGCGGCGCGGTAGGTCACAAAGACGCCGGCATTCATCGCTCGTGAGGTCTCGGTGCGTGCGACCATCTCGGCCCACGAATCGCTGGGAATGACGCGCGTGACCTCGCCTTGCGCGCTGAGCACGTGCATGCCATCGTCGAAGACGTCTTGGATGCGGTCGGCGAGCTGCGGGACGCCTTCGCCGGCGGAGATACCATCGTAGAGCGCCTGCTCGATCGCGGCGATTTCTTGTGCCACGATCTTTTGCGAAAACGGGATTGTCGCCGCGGACAGGGCGTCGAGTGCGTTGGTCGGCGGCACGTCCCACGTTAGGCCAACCTCGCCTTTGGCTGAGTCCAGACCCGCCTGAAAGAGCTCTTGCTGGACCTGCGAGATGACGTTGGCAAGCTTCTGTGGATCCATGGAAGCAAGAGCGGCGGTGACGGCGGCCATGATCGCTTTACGCTGCTCGTCGGTCAGCACGCCGGAGGAAACGGCCTTGGCGAGATCCGCGTCGAGCGCCGCGGTGTCGGCTTCCCGCACGTGGATCTTTCGAACGGCCGCCACGACCTCGCCGCGCCAATCGTTGAGCACGCCGAGCAGACCGTCACGTAGACGCTTGGTGCCGGCGACTTTGAGCCGCATACGCGCGCGCTCGAGCTTGGCGGCGCGCTTGGACAGCGCGTAGCTTCGCGGAGCCGGCGCCTCAAGCGTCTTTGCCGCGGCAGTACGCTCTAGAAAGCGATGGGCGCAGCGCCGGGCGGTCTTTACCGACGTACCGTTGAGCTCGACGATCACAGCTTGGGCATCGCCTTCTCGGCGCGATCGGCGGCGCCCAAAAGTTGCTCGGCCAGCTCCTTGGCCTTCAGCGGCGTCATCGTGTGCGAAGCGGCTACGCAATCGTCGACCCAATCGCGCAACACCACGTTCCCTTGGTGGGCGATGACGTCGATCTCACTGCGCTTGCTCTCATCGATCATACCGGCGCCTCGCCATTCGTGATCGCCAGCTTAGGATGGAGTCTGTTGAAATTGCCGATATCGGCCATCATCTGGAAGACCGCGTCGAACCGCGCGTTGGTCACCGCGACGCTATGTTGCGCAATAGATGCTGGCGTGACCTCGAGATAGGCGGCCCGCGCCTGATGGTACTTATCGATCAGATCGGCGCGCTGCGCACGGAGATCTTCCTTGAGCGCCGCGGTCATGCGTCGACCAGTTTGCCGGCCCGAAGCCACCCGTGGTATCCGTTGGTGCGCGTGATCTGAATTGATGGATTAGCGGTAATCGTCGGCGGGTTAGCCTTGGGATCTCCACTGCGCGTCCAGCCGTATGAGTTGGGCGCACCGTTGCCGGCGATTCCGTCGACGTACCAGTCCGCGTGGCGGTAACCGCTGCCGTCGTGGGTATCGGGGCACCGGACCATGAGGTGGATGCCGTCGGGCCGTGGTGGCGTGGGAAAGTCGGTGTCGCCGTAATACCATGCATCCCACATCGCTCCGGGCGGCGCATCGTCGAGGATCAACTCCTCGCCGGTATCGGTCCGTCGGAAGATCTCGTGCATGAGTACTTGCCAGTGGTCGCGTTGTTCGAAGACGTAATCGCAATACGCACACTTGGCCGGCCAACGCGGGTCGTCGGGCGGGAAAAGCTCGGTCCGATCTGCGCCGAGATAGTCGCACGTCCGGTACTCTGGACGCACGTCAATGGGTTTGATTTCGAAAGGCACGACGTCGATCGCCGGCGAGACCGCATCGTGGCTGCTGTACGGACTACTCGGGCAGTTGTACCGGCCAGATTCAACCTCTGGGATCGTGCGGCCGCCGTGCGTCGAGCTGAAGCGCCGTAGAAACCGGCGCGCCGTCATGGTGGAATCGAGCCAAAAGCATTGGATTTCCATCGGCCTACCGCAGCGGCTGATAGCGACGGGTGCGGGTGGATGCGACCATCATCACGGGCGAGTTTGCACCCGGGTTTGGCCGCCCCTGAAGGTCAGCGCGTAGCTTTGTTGCCAGCGCTCGAAGCGATGCGGCGTAGCTCACCGGATCCGTCCGGAAGTTACCCTGCGCGAGCAAAATCATCCGGTTGTAATCCAAGAGCACGACGTCGATGATGTCGTACTGGACGCACTTGATGACCGATGTGTCGTCGGTATAGGTCTGCTGTGCTCGCGTGAGATAGCCGGTGAGATCGGTATCGGAAAACGCCGTCGCTTGATAGCGGGCGCCGACCATCTTATTGGCCGCCGGCGCTGTGTTGAAGGTGATGATCGCGTTGGTCGCGCCGGTCTGCGTGGGGTTAGGCGTTGAGCCGATGACGTAGCTCGAGGGCGATTGCGCCACCCATGCCGGCGTTGAACCGCTGCCGGCCGCGGGCGGGGTGGCGAGGTAGACCGTTAGCGTTCCCGCGATATAGTTTTCGTAGCGCAGGCTGAAGATCGTCGCGACGCCGTCGGCGATACCCATGAGCTCGGCAGGCTCGGTCGGCGCTGGCCAAAGCTGCGGTCGGTCCGCAATCGAAGTTCGTATTTGGTCGATCGTTACCATTAGCTCACCCTGTCAAAAAGCGAGAACTGCGCGCCGGCGACTAGCCTGGTGTGCTTTCGAGCGTTGCAGGATACACAGAGCGGCTGCAGGTTAAACGCGTAGTTAGACCCGCCGCGAGAAAGTGGGATAATGTGATCCTTCGAAAGGTTTTTACGCGAAGCGCATTGGGCGCAACGGCGCCCGAAGTTGGCCAGCACCGCTTGCCATTCGGCTTCAGTATGCCTACCCGCGGCCGCGACTAGTCTGGCGCGGCGATTGTGGTTTTGGGTACGGTTGTAACCCTGAACCTTATCGCGGTTCTCTTTACGCCACCGTTTGCCGCATTCGAGGCAGGACTTTCCGGAGATCTTCGTCTCACTGCACTTGCGGCAGATGGCCGGGTTGCCGGCTGGAACGGTTGGGGTGTACCCGTACTTTTTCCGCCCGTACTCGAGCCGACAACGCTTACATCTTTGCCGCCATACCCTTTCGGCGCCGCATCGATCGCAGGGCTTCGTTATGCCTTTTAGGCGGCGCGTCTCGAAGCAGGCACGGCAGATATCAGCCACCGACCGTTTGGAGCCACCGCAGGCGCAGGCGTCGTAGCGCGTCGGTCGCTGAGGATCGAACGCGATTACACTCACTAAACGAGCATCCCCTCACCCATAGGCTCGATGAGATCCATCGTCTTGCCCGCCAGCGCGTCATTGAACGCTGAATCCGGAACCGTCGATCCGCGCACGAACGAGATGTAGCCGATCGGCTCGTCACCGCGCTTGATGCGCGCGGCGTTCTCGGCATCGATGCAGGCGCGTTTCTTCTCGGCTTCCTTACGCGTGCCGCCGTTCATCCGCGGCCAGACGTCGACGAGCACGTTTTGCTCAAAGTAAAAGCGCGTGAACTCGAAGTGATGGCGAAAGGCGTCGATCGCCCAGTCAAAGCGTTTGTTGGTCGCCCAAAAACGGGCACCCAGACGCGCGGTCACCGTCGAGAGCGAATCGCGCTGGGGCATGCGGAATCCGCGATCGCGAACAACGCGGTCACCGCTGATGGCAACGGGGGGCGGTGTGGGCCAGTTTGGCCCACGTTGGCGCGGAGCCGTCGCGTCGGGTTCGGTAATCGTCGGGGCTAGCTCGTGGTCGCCCAGAATCGCGTCGGCTAGGGATTGGAGCTCGGCGGGTGGCTCCGTTGCAGCTGGCGCCGCGGTTTCTTTGAGATGCTTTTTGCGAGGCATGGCTGGCCCTTATGGCGCGAACCTCCCGGCCGGGGCGTGCGTGTCCGAAAAAAGCAAGAGCGCCGATTGCTCGACGCTCTTGCCCTGCTATGGATTCCGACGTTTTTAGGGCGTTGGTGACGCGCTCGGCGATATGCCGGGCACCGTCTGAATGTTCTCTGGCGAACCGGCGCAGCTCAACTGTACGTTGATCGTGCCGCTGGTGTAGGCGCTCACACGAACCCGCAAAGCTTGCGTGGCTCGTAAGGGCGCCGAACCGTAGAACGAGAGCGCTCGAGAGGTGGACGTACCGAATCCCGCACCACTGATACCGCCGCTTGCCGGCGAGAGCGAGACGGGTTGCCACTGCGCGAGCACCGCGCCGTTGGTCGTATTGGTCACCTCGAAAACCGCGGTGGCCAGATACGTGCCCCAGGCGTTGACCGTGCACGTTGACGAGCCGCCGGGGACCTGGATGACGGCGACCGACGTCGCGCCACATGGATCCGACGTACACGCCGCGGTTAGCGCGACGGTGCCGGTGCCGACGGGGACTTGCGCCACGGTGCGCTGCGGTACGATCGTGATCAGTGCCGCAACGGCAACGAGCGCGACGAGGAACGGACGAATCATCTTCATGGCTAATTCCCCCGCATCGTAGCTTCTGGAATCGTTACGCCTGCACCGAAGCGTCGCTGCGCTTGGCTCCGACGCATGTTGGCTTCCCACGAACGTCCCGAGTCGGGATTTTCCATGGTAACCGTGAGCGGCGTGCGCTCCTGGAAGTCGCCCATGGAGCCGGCCTCACCCAAGAACCACGGCTGACCCGCGCCCGTGAGCGTCTGGGAGCCGGTGAAGTACTTCATGAAGCGCGTGAACTTGATCACGAACAGATCCTGAATCGGATTCTTTGCGAAGATGCCGTTGACGGTGTTGGGCGTTCCCGGCGGCGTATTCGGGTTGAAGTCCGAGGTCATGATCGTTTTGACCGTGATCTTGTCGGCGCTGGCGAACAGACCCGAGTCGATTTCGAACAGCGTCAGATCGCCTTCGATATCGGTGATGTAGTCCGCGGCGGTGTAGAGCGTCGCTAGCTTATCGCGATCGACGGGACCGGCCTGCGTTGGCGGACCGCCGTACTTGGGATCGAGCCCCGAAGAGCCCGCGATGCACGCGGCTGGCACGATACCGGTTCCGCCGGCCGTGCGCACGTTGCCGGCGACGTAGACAGCGATGAGCTGCTGCAACCACCAACGTTCCTCGGCGTACGGCATCTTTTTGCCGTTCATCTGTGCCAGATCGCGAATCGAACCGGTCTGATCGTCTTCCTCGAGCGTTGCCGAGTGCTCGAAGATGCGAGCGAAGCGCCAGTTCTTGATGCGCGTCAGCACACCACCCATGCCGGAGCTGGGCGCGGCTTCGTTGTCTTCCAACGGAACCGGTACGTCAGCACCCTGCAGCGGGAAGTAGGTCTCTTCGGCTTTGGTCGACGATCGGATCTTGGCGAGATCGCGATAGGTCGTCGGAACGGTCTTGTAGATGTCGGTCATGTTCTGGGTGATGAGGCCGGTAGCCAGCGCGTAGACCTGGCTGGTCGTAACCTCTTCACTCAGACCGCGCGCACGACACTGACTCGCGACGCGACCTAAGTTGAAGCCGGGTTTCTTGAGCTCGGCCAGACCGTCGTAGCCGAACTTCTTCTTGAACTTTGCGGCCCAGCCCGCGACCCAGCGGTCGGCCATCTCGGCGAACTGCTGGCGGTTGACTATGGCGACTGAGCGCGTGCGCTCCTGAATCTCGCTGCGGTCGCCGGCGCTTGCGGCAAGGTTGGCGAGGATATCGTTGATCTCCATGATGTTTTAGTTGGCTCCTCCCTACTTTGCGAGTGCCGGCGTAATGCGGACGTAGATTTGGATGCCGGCGCCTCCGGCAATCGGGAAAGCGATGTTGCTGGAGTCCAGCCCCGCGGACTGGCGCTGATCGGGCGAGACGTAACCCACCGACGTGCCCGATACCGTCTTGCTGACGGTCTTGCCGTCAACGCCGAGATACAGAGCATCGTAGGGTTGGTACGAGTCGCCGGCGGTGGTGTTGAAGAGGTGCTCGCCGTCTTCGTAGAGCTGTACGCGCGGCGCCATGGCATCCGTGGGCGGAACCGGCGAACCGGTCACGCCATCGGTGAAGGTCACCGGGTAGGTGTCCATCGAGACGCCGATCATCTTAGCCGCGTTGGCGTTGGACGATCCGGTCGTATTGAGCGAAGCAACTTTGTTGTTGTTGCTCAGATACACCATCTCGCCAGCGGTGATCTGGCCGGCGACGGAACCGGCCGCCGGCGGCGTAACGCCCAGATCGATGGGCGGCGAAGCGATCGGGAGCCGAACGACTCGGCGCGGTTTGTTTTGGCTTGCAAGAATTTGCGCCATCGTTTAGTCCTCCTCGAAGTTGAAGTTGCCACCGCCCGTTGCCGGTGCACTGCCGCCGCCACTGACGACGCCGGCGCTATCGGTGCGACGGATGAAGGCTTTGTCGAATGCCTGGGCATGCTCGCGCATGTCGCGCTCGCGGGTGTAGCCCAGCTGCTTGAACTCAAGCAGAATCCGCGGGCGGAAATCGTCGGGGATCTCCAGCGCCGAGAGCACGTTCTCACCCATGCGGGTAAGACTGACTTCCGTCGCGCGCGTTTCGGCTTCGGTGGCACGAGACTCGGCGAGACCGGCTTTGCCTTCGGCGGCCTTGCGGGAGGCGCGCTCTTTCTTGAGCTTCGCCTTTAAAACTTTGGGGTCGTCGGGCAGGTCGGTGACGTCGTCGTCATCTTCCGGATCGTCCGCCGCAGCGGCTTCGACCGGCTTCTCGTCTTCTTGGACGCTGGTGTTTTCGTCGAAGACCTTCTCGACTTCGCTGAAGGCCAGCGCTTGGACGATCTCGGCTTCTTGCTCTTTGGTGAGCTCGACCTTACCGTCTTTGACCGCGAGGCCCTTAATCGACTCGACGAGCTTTTTGCCCACGCCCTCGAAAAGTTTCTTTACGCCTTCCTTTGCGGCATCGGCGTCGAGAGTGAGCTTGACGTTGTCCGTCGCCGTCGTGCCTCGACCATTTTTTTGCGTTTTCATTCCGAAGTAACTCTCCTTGAGCGGGACAAGTGTTCCGCCGGCTCCTGCTCGTGTGACGATGTCCACCGATGTGACCGCGTAAATCCGATCGACGCGATTCCATTCCTCGCCCTCGATCGTATCGGGGACACTGTCACCACTTGCGTAGATGCTCAGGCCCGCGTAGGCCATTCTTGGGTAGCGGCGAGCGTATTCAACGCATGTCCGCAAAATAGAAAGAACTTGCGGTTTGCCGATTTCAGGGTGGAAATTAGCGAATAACCCGGTGGTGGGGCCGACCTCGGGATCGTCGTAGGCGCGCGTCACGATGTCGCTGTAGTAGCCGGCGAGCTTCTCAACCGATCGCCCGGGCTGCACCTGGTCATCCCAGCTGGAGGGGTGATCGAGATAGGCTTGGGCGCCCTCAAAGACTTTGGTGTTGACCGCGTCCTCGATCGCGTTTTTGGTGTACCAATGCCGATCGGCCAGATTGCCCGGCCCGGCGCGCAGCAGTAAGACACCGTTGAGCACGGTGATGCCGGCGTCGGTCTTGGTTTCGCAAAACGCGACGTTGGAACGGATGGCTTCGCGCAAACGGGCGGACAAGTGTACGGCCACCTACGTGCGCGCTCCACGAGCGGCGATGCGGCGATACCGCAGTGACTCGGCATTGATCGTTACCGACTTCACGCCTGAGAAGGTGACGTTGCCGTGGTCGATCGTGAAGTTGGCCGACCACGCGCCGCCGGTCTTATCGTTGTAGATCACGACGCGGTTCTCGGTCGGGAAGCTGCCCCAGACTTGAATGTCGTAGCTGCGCACGGTGTCGGCGTCGTCGGCCTTGGGATCGTCGTTGGCCGGACCGCCGAACGAGTTACTCCGCTGCGCGGCGCGCTGAATGAGCCCGCGAACCTGTTCCCAGCTGCCGGTCGGCGCGACGGGGATGTACTCCGACAGGCGCTTCACTTGGCGCCGCCGTTCTTTTCGTGCTTGGCGATGATGGTTTGCGCCCGGCGCACCTGCTTTGCCAGCTGATCGGGATCGAACTTAGTGTTCTGATGCGCCCGACTCACGACCGCGCGGGCGAACTTGTACGCCTGCGGATGGTCAGATGGCGGCAGCGGGTAGCCGTAATCGGAGTCGGCCCATCCGCCGGCGGGCGGTTTGCCCTTGGGCGGGATGCCGTGTTTGCGGCGAAACGACGCATGGATCGTCGGCAGCTCGGTGAGCGGCGCGACCTGCGAAGACGTGACAGCCATGGAGCCGCCTCTACGCCATCGGGCAGCGAAGCGAGGGGCGGCGTGTCCGCGGTTTTAGTTGGAGCTGATGAAAAAGAGCAGGGTCGTGGGGATCAGCCCCAGGCGCACGCCGTTGGTGGAGTCGGCGATCCCGACGTCAATCCACGCAAAAATAGAGACCAGGCCGCGATCGGTGAACTCGTAGCCCACGATCAACGGCGAGAGCTTCATGCTGGCTAGTTTATCGCCCGAAGCGGCGTTGTGCCCGAACCTCTTCAAGGTTTTTGGGCGGTCAGGCGCGACGCAGCGACACGACGATTTGCCCATCGAAGGTCATCTTGGCCATGACGTCCAGATCGTCGGGCTTGCACCCGTGCTCGGAAGCGAAGATCTCGATCCCGATCATGACCTTGCGAATAGCTTTTGAGATGGAGAGGTTTTTGTCGAGCATCGCCGCGCGCCGCATCGACTTTTTGGCGATCATGCCGTAAATCGAATCGTAGTCGGAACCGACAAAGAGCTCCTCGACGATATCCTCGACGTTTTCTTGGTGGCCAGCGACCTCTTCGTAATCCAGCGGGTCGGTGTCGACGCCGACTTCGGGGCTGAGATCAGCCATCGGTCGGAACGATAAGCACGTCGGCGTCCTCGATGATAAGGCGGTTCATCTCGACGCTGGCGCCGAGCTGGTCGTTGCCTTTGGCGAGTTTGAGCCAGCTGCCGGCGTAACGCCGCACCAGGACGCGATCGCTGGGTTTGATGCCGTTGACGAACCGCGATTGATCGACTTGGGGCCCGAGCTCGACGACGATACCTTCATCGAGCAGCTTCTGTGCTGTCTCGGGAAGGAAGACGCCGCCTTGGGTTTGTTCGGCTTGGGTGAGCGGCCGCAACACGACTTGATTGGCGGTCGGATTGAATTTCATCCGCGAAGATCCTCAGAGAATTGCGTCGCCTGGCAGCTGGGGTCGCTGCACGACGTCGGGCGTAGTGGGGAAACAATGAGATGACCGAAACTGCAGCGCCAGCGGCGCGCGCGCGGTGGTTGCGAGGCGGGAAGTGCCAAAAACCTAGGCCGTGGTCGCGAGTGACGAGACGGTGCCGCTTGCGCCGGCGGCCTGAATGCCGTTGATTTGGCCGGCGACTGAGTCCGCGGGGACGTTGTACGCGCCCTTGGGTGGCACAACGATCGTCGAGCTCGTCGTGGCCGTGGCGCCATTAAGCCCGATGTACAGGTTTTTGGTCGTGTCGTTGTTGACGATCGTCGCCGCAAGACGCGAGACGTCGGCCGCAAGGATCTGGGTCGAGGCCGCGTACGGGCCAGCGGATGCCGCGGTACGGGTGACGCTGATGACGGCAAGGGCGGCCGTACCGTTGCCTAAGTCGACGCCGGCCAGATCGACTAAGCCACCCATTGAGGACGTGCCCGTCTGCGCATTGGCGGTGGGCAGTCGTTTATCGCCGCGGGGATCTCGTACTTGCATGGGCGCTGGATTTTGTCGCAGGACAAGTGTTCGGCGTAGATCGTGTCCGCAAAAAGCAAAACGCCCCGAGGTTGAGTCGGAGCGCTCTGCCCGGCACTTGACCTGCAGCGCCGGAGAGGTTTTAAGCCAGAACCGCCTCTGGGCTGAACGACCGGTCCATCAGAGCGATGAAACGGGAGTCCACCGATTCACGGTGCTGGGTTTTTTGGTTGGCAGTTGATTGATCGGCAAGCTGCAAACCACGATACGCACGAGATCTGCCATTGACGAAAAGGTCAATCCGTCAACTGAGCTAGTCCGGGTAGATGACCACCGCGCCGCGCCGTTTGCATTCCTCGCGAAAGGCGTCGTCAGACTCCATGGTGCTGCGATCGCCGGGGCTGCCGCGACCCAGATCCTTGCGGATGGCCGCCGCTCCGGTCGCCGACGTCGGTGACGCATCGTGTGGGTCTGGCACCTTCGCCGGCACAACGCCGTTTGTCGGTTTCCCGTTTCCGGGATTCTGGTAATCGGGATTGGGCACGTCGCCGGGCGGGAAGGCGACGTCGGCGGGCTCAGGCTGACCCTTGGTCACCATCTCGACGTCCTTCATGATCAGCTTGTTGCCGTCTTGATCGATCTCGGCTTTGATTTTCTTTTGCTCGTCGTCGTAGTCGTAATCGTCTACCTCGGCTTCGGCAGCGTACTCTTCGGCCGCGGTCCGCTTGCTCCAGTACCCCATGCCTTCGCCTTTGCGCATCATCTCGCCACGCGTGCTAGCGTCGGCCTTGATGATGGACGGCAGCCGCACTTTGAAGCTCAGATCCGCCTTGGCTGGGATCAAGCCGTACTTCGTCGCTTCGGCAATGACATCGCCCAGCAACTTGGTCAAGAAGTCGATGATCAGATCTTGGCGCGTCTCCAGATGCTTGGCCGTGGGTTCGGTTGCGACCAGCGCCGTGGCACGATTAGCGTGCGAATCGACGCCGAAATACGATTTGTTGAGCCCAAAGGCCAGCGCAATGTGATTGATCAGCGCATCGTAGGCGGTTCCATCGCCAGACACACTGCCGGCCACACCGCTGGCGAGCGAGTTTACTTCGACCTGATCGTTGGTGAGCATGAACGATCCCGGAGCTGGTTTGCTCGAGGGGATCGCTGTGCCGCCGATGCGCTGCACGTCGCCAGGCCCGCCGCTGACCTTAAGCCACCACTGATAGGCCGCGCCCGCGTACTGCTTCTGAATCACCGCATCGAAGTAGTCACGCAACCGTTTGGCCCAGCCCAGGGATGCAAATGGGTCCCCGCGGCCGCGCGCATCGGATTCCTTGGCGTTGATGATGGTGTGAACCATCTCATCGCGGGTGATCCACCGCTCGACGTAGCGGGTATGACTGGCCGGGATGTTCGTCGGCGCAAAGAGCATTACGCGCGTCTGATAACGCTGGACGTAGTAATAGACCTCGAGGGGATCTTCAGAGTCGGTGATCGTCTCCCAGATCGTTTCTGCCGGCAGGGTGCGGACTTTGAGTCGCCCGTCGCCCAGCGGAAACTTACGGATGAACAGATCGCCGTCGCACCACAGCGAGGTAGCCATGTCGTGCAGCCGATTGCTGATGCGACCGGGCCCCCACGGCGTTGCGGTCTGCTGGGATTGCGGACGCAGCTCGCGACTGACGAACTCGTCGATGACCTTTTGGACCTTTTCGTCTTTGGCGATGATGCTGAAGCTGCGCCCCAACACGAAGTCCGAGAGCAACTCCAGCGCAAAACGGATGGCCGGATCGTGGGTGAACGCGTAGTACGATTTGGCTAGCGCATCCCAAATGTCGGAGATGGTTTGCTGCTGGCCCATCGGTCCGCCGCGTGGCAAGTACTCGCGCTCAGTCGGCGCGTCGTAGCCGTACGCTGACGCATCGTCGAAGCCGCCATCCCAGAAGCTATCCTCGCGCAGATTGGAGAGCGCGCCGGCGACGGTGGCTTCGCGTAGCCGCATCCCCTTGTCGTAACCGCCCTCGGCCAGCGGAATCCGGACGTCCTCAAGCAGCCGGAACTCGCGCATGAACGCCTCTTCTTCGGGCCGCAGATCCTTGTGCTCGATGACCGCTTTACCAGTCAGACGTTTTGCCGCGGTGATGGCCACCGTCGCGCGCCGTTCCCTGATCTTGCCGTTGGCAAAGACCATACGCTCGCGCAGCGGTGCGCGGATCCAGGCTTGCGATTCGGTGCGATCGAGCTCTAAGTACTCGCGCCGGCCGTCGATGGTTGGCAGGGACAGCTCAATGGTAGCCCCAGCTTCAATCGCTTCGGTGAAGCGGCGATAGGGGTCGTTTGCGGGATCGACGTCGTAGGCGACAAGGTCAGGTTCGTACGGCGGCGGCGCAACGGTCTTGGCGAACGCTGCGTGCTCGCCGGCGCCCAGCTCGTCATCTCTTAGGGACTCTTCGGCCATTGGACGCCGCTACGACGGCGCGGAGCAGCGAAAGGCCGGGGTGTCCGAGAGATTAGGGGACCTGATACACACGCGATCGTCGCTGACGTTGCCGTGGGAACCACCAGAAGGTGTGAACCTGGTTACGATCGCCGGTTTTGCTCGCCGGTACATCCTCGGGCAGCACCCGTTCGCACCACAGGCGGCAGTTGAACGACCAGCGGCCGCGCGGCGTCTCGAAACGGTCGACGTCGACGATCCGGTAGCCGAAACGCGCTTTTCGCCGGTTGCGATTGATTAGGTAGTCGCCGATCCACGGGAGATCTCGGTTCCATCGCATTGGGATGCCAACGTGGCCGGCACGACGGTGCTCGGCGGCGGTCACACGGACCGACGCGGCTGACCGCGTGGCTTGGGTATCCGAGTTTTAGCTTTTCGCGCAAGATAACGCTCGACGGCGGCGTGATTGCACGGCTTGCATGCCAACTTTTTCCCGTAGGTCGTTTGGTCGTTGACGGGGTGGCCGTTGCGGCAATGGGTGCGCGGCGGCCGCTCAGCGCGAGGCAGCAGCCCCCGCGCTCTGCGTTGTGCTTTTTGACGCTTATTGGATTGATCGATGCAGCCGCGGCAGACTCGATATCCAGCGTCGGGCTTCTGACGTCCGCAGGTCGAGCAGAGTCCGGCGGCGATGTAGCGCTGCGTTTTGCGACGACCCGCCTTGTTCTGGAGCTTGCGTCGATGCTTAGAGCAGGGTTCGCACTTTCCGTTGGTTAGCTTTGTGGCGCACACGACGCAGCAGCCAGCCGCGATCCGCTCCGCGCGAACTTCTGCCTTGCGCTTCTTCCCGGCTTTCGCGAGCTGGGCCGTGTAGGCGTCGCGGTCCCGGGCTCGGCACGTTGCGCACTCCATGCGCTTGGGATTGTCCAGAACGTTTCCGCAAATGCACTTCCCCTGCTTCAAGAAGCGATCCCGACGAGCCCTAAAGTCGGCGCCCGATCGTTTGCAGCAGGTGGGGCACGTGATATAGCCTGGTTCGGGTTGAGTTTTTCCACACATCGTACACAGGCCAGCGGCAAGTCGGCGGTCGTATTCGTTCTGCTTGGCCGTCTTTCCATAGGCCCGGCACTGCGCACAGTCTTTGTGGCCGTCTCGAGTCGGCCGAACTGAACATTTCTGGCAAAACCCTCGAGGTCGGCGCGCGCGACGTGCCGCCTTCTGGGTGCGCCACATCTCACGCTGACGCTCAGCTTCGCCGGCGGCGACGGCGAGGACGTTGAGATCGAGCGCGGTCAAGAGAATCGTTCCTTAGCGGCATTGAGCGCTTTCATGAGCCGCTCGTCGCCGCCCGAATCAGGGTGAAAGACGGTGGCCAGCGCACGGTACAGCACCTTGGCGCGATCGCGACCGACGGCCACGAACATCGCCTCGAGCCACCGCGGCGCGCCCAGAATGAAGGCGCAGCGTTTGCAGATCGGCTTGCCCTCGTTCTCGATGTTGTCTAGGGTCTGGGTTTTGCACTGAGCGCAGGCCGGGATGGCTTGCGGAATGTACGCGCCGCCAACGACGGTAAAAGTAAAGTTTTGGCTGCCTAAACTATCGCCGTTTGCCCACGTCACGGCGCGTACCACCAGATTGCGATGAGCAGCGCCACGCCACCGATCGGGCCGCCGATCATCCACGCCACCGCGTCGACGCAGGCCGCGTAGCCAACCATGACCACGAACGCCGGCCAATCGAAGCGCCGGCCGACATTGTCGTCGATGGTAAACACCGACACGACACCCTTGATGCTGAGCATGCTAGGCCGCGTCGCGGTTGCTGCCCACATGCCAGCCGTGTTCGAGGCAGCGGTAGGCGAAGCTGGCGTAGCCGATCTTCGGTATGCCGTCGCGGGTATTGCATTGGCGGTCGGGGTTGAAGACCCATGGCGCACGCTGCGTCGACGGTGTAGCAACCGCTTCAACTGTGCGTGAGACCGGTTCACCGCCGCACTGTGGGTTCTGACAGATCCCAACGCCGCAGGGATTTGAGCAGTGGCAGCGGCCGCAGGTCCAAAATGATGCTGAGTTGCTCATGGCACGTAGACTCCTTGTGGTGCTCCTCGATGGGCGGCTTGCGCCACCACGTCGCCCGCGTCACTGAGCACGTCCACCTGGTCGTCATGCGCACCGGTCGGGAACGCTAAGAGCTCACTCTCCAACGCGTCGAGCCATGGTGCGCCTTGGAAGTGGTAGACCTGGCCCATCTCATAGCGCGCCGCGATCGTCCAGGCTCGGGTCTCTTTGCTCTCGTTGCCGCGGGTGATGGGAACGACCGGCAACCCGGCGCGCACCGCTGTCTGCACCGCGGTCCATTGGTAGGCGACGGCTTCGATCCCGATGCGCCCGGCGCGGTATTTGTTGCGCAGCTGGCCCATGAGGGTGATTTGGTCGGGCCCGTCGATCTGATCGTCGCGGTGGATGTCGAGCACCGCTAGCTCCATTTTCGGGCAGAGCGCAAAGGTGCCGATGACGGTGAAGTCGCGTTTGCCTTTGGTGCGGGTGACGCCCGATCGCAAGGTCTGCGTCTCGCCAGCAGCGAGGTCAACGATCTGGAACACCTTGCACTGGGAGATCTGATAGCGCGCGATGACGTCGCCGCCGATGCTGAGCAGCTCGAGGAAGTCGCCGTTGCGTCGGAAGTAGCGAAACCATTCCTGCTTAAACGTCGAGCCGCCGGCGGGTTGGGGACGGCCCTGATAGAGGGCCATGAACATCCGGATGCTGCTCATGTCGAGGATCTGGCGTTTGAGAAACTCGACGTTGCGGACCTTGGGCCACAACGCTTCACCGGGCAGCCGTCCCAGCTCGTCGCGAACGCCGTGGGTGCAGACCCCGATCTGGACGTCGTTGACACCGGTCTTTTCGTCCTGAACGATGCTGATGCGCGGCGTATCGCAGCCAACGACGGGGCAGATCGCCAGCGCCGGGTAGTCCAGCACGCGGTACTTCCAGCCCGAGCTTTTTGCCAGGCGAATGAGCTGGGCGATGAAGTCGTCCTCGGTCCAGCGCGACATGATGGCAATCATCCGCAGCACGGGTTTACGGCGGGGGATGATGTTGATCTGGAACCACTGCCAGACGTCGGCGCGATACTTGGGGTTCATCGCGTCTTCGATGCCGCCGTAGGGGTCGTCGAT